>JAJDJN010000123.1 GCA_030267245.1 Desulfovibrio sp. OttesenSCG-928-A18 | reverse complement strand
CGAGGCATAACAGTTCACCCCAGCATTTGCCAGGATGCGTCATGCGGATTGCGACAACAGTGGCTGAAGCGCGCGCAGCGGTCGCGCAATGGAAGAGCGAGGGGCTGCGCATCGGCCTTGTGCCGACCATGGGCTTTTTGCACGAAGGGCACGAGAGCCTCATGCAAGCGGCTGCCGAAGAAAATGACCGGGTTGCGGTCAGCGTGTTTGTGAACCCGACCCAGTTCGGTCCCGGTGAAGATCTGGACCGCTACCCTCAGGATTTTGAGCGCGATCTGGCAATCTGCCGTAAAAACGGCGTTGGTCTCGTTTTTCACCCGACGGCGGGGGAGATGTACCCCCCGCCCTTTTACAGCGCCGTGCGGGTGGATGTCCTTTCCGCCGGGCTGTGCGGCAAGAGCCGCCCGACGCATTTTGAGGGCGTGTGCACGGTGGTGTGCAAGCTCCTTAATATTATCAGCGCGGACCGGGCCTATTTTGGTGAAAAGGACGCCCAGCAGCTGGCCGTTGTGCGGCGGATGGTCCTGGATTTGAACCTTCCGGTTGAAGTGCGCGGATGCCCCATAGTGCGCGAAGCCGACGGCCTGGCGAAAAGTTCGCGTAACGCCTACCTTTCGCCTGAAGAGCGGCAGGCGGCCCTTGTGCTGTGCCGCTCCCTGCGCGAGGCCCGGGCCCTTGCCGACGCGGGCGAACGCGACAGCTCGCGCATTATGGAGCGCATCAGCGGCCTTATCGCATCCGAAGCCCTTGCGCGCATTGATTATGTGGAGATAGTGGACGCCGTTTCCCTGCAGCCGGTCGCCCGGCTGGAGGGGCCGGTCTTGATCGCCCTGGCCGTGTTTTTCGGCAAAACCAGGCTCATCGACAACGCGCGTATCAGCCTGCCGTAAGGGCGGTACATACGCGGCGAATACATTCCCGGCAGGTTTTTCATGAAAAAGGTGCTGGCGCTTCTTGCCCTGGTCGCCCTGGCGGCCGGCGGCTATTATTTTTACGCCGAAGAAGAGCAGAAGCGGCTGGAATCGGCCGCGCAAATCGTCATATACGGCAATGTGGACATCCGGGACGTGTCCTTGAGCTTCCGGGTCTCTGGGCGTATCGCCGAACTGCGCTACGAAGAGGGCGACCGGGTTGACAAAGGCGATGTGGTGGCCGTGCTGGACAAGGAAACCTATCTGGACGACCTTGCCCTGTACACCGCGCAGATGGAAGAAGCCAGGGTCACGCGCAACAAGGTGGAAAAGCCCTTTCTGCGCCGGGCCGAACTGACGAAGATCGGCGCCATATCAACGGAAGAACGCGACGACGCCGAAGCCGCGCGCGACGAGGCCCAGGCCAGGGTGCAAAGCGCCGAGGCGCTTTTGCAAAAGGCCAGGACCAACCTCAAGGATACCGAGCTTGTAGCCCCCAACGACGGGGTCATCCTCACCCGCGTGCGCGAGCCGGGCGCTGTGGTCAGCGTGGGCGAACCCGTGTACACCCTGGCCCTGGACAACCCCGTCTGGGTCCGCACCTATATCGACGAACCGAACCTGGGCAAGGTTTATCCCGGGCAAAAGGCCACGGTCACAACCGATTCCGGCCGCGAGTACCGGGGCCAGGTGGGCTTTATCTCGCCCCAGGCGGAGTTCACCCCCAAGAGTGTGGAAACAACCCAGCTGCGTACGGATCTCGTATACCGTCTGCGCGTAATTGTTGACATGCCCGACAAGGGGCTGCGCCAGGGCATGCCGGTGACCGTAAAGCTGCTGAAGGAAGAGGGCGGGGCGAAGCCGGCATTGCCGGAAAAGGACCGGGCCCGGAAGCCTCAGCAAGAAGCGCCTTCGGAAAAAGCCCAGCCCGGCCAGGAGGCGGGGGCGCTGCCGGAAGCCCCGCCCGCTCCTGCCCCGGAACAGTCTGACAGCGGGCAGCGGGAGTGAGCGGGCATATCCCGAGGCCGGATCTGTCCGCAAGGCCGGTGGTGGTCGTTAAAAACCTGGGCAAGCGTTTTCCCGGCATGAAAAAACCGGCCCTGAACGACATCTCCGGCGAGATCTACCCGGGCAGCATCACCGGCCTAGTCGGCCCCGACGGCGCGGGCAAGACCACCCTTTTGCGCCTGCTGGTGGGGCTGCTGCTCCCGGACACGGGCACGATTACTGTGGCCGGCTTTGACGCGGCGACAGAGGCCGACAGGATCCACCCCATCACGGGCTACATGCCGCAGAAGTTCGGGCTGTACGAAGACCTCAGCGTTATTGAAAACCTGCGCCTTTATGCGGACCTGCGCAATGTGCTCGGAAAGGAGCGGCGGGAAAAGTTCGAACAACTGCTCCGTTTCACGGATCTGGCCCGCTTCCAGTCCCGGCTTGCCGGCAAATTGTCCGGAGGTATGAAGCAGAAGCTTGGGCTGGCCTGCGCCCTTTTGGGGGAGCCGAAGCTGCTGCTGCTTGACGAGCCCAGCGTCGGCGTGGACCCCATCTCCCGGCGCGAACTCTGGCAGATGGTGCAGCAGTTGCTGTCCGGCGGCATGTCCGTAATCTGGTCCACCTCCTATCTGGATGAGGCGGAAAAGTGCGACGCGGTCATTCTGCTCAATGAGGGCGGCGTGCTCTACGACGGTCCGCCGGCCGAACTTCTGCACAAGGTGCGGGGCCGCACCTGGCGTCTGGCCGGCATCGCCCAGAACGAGCGGCGGGCGCTGCTCATGGACATCCTGGCCGCCAGAGGGGTCACGGACGCCATGATTCAGGGCCGGTCCATCCGCATCGCGGCGAAAAAAGACGCCGACGCGCAGGGCGGGGGCATTGCCGGCGATGCGGCTATTTCCGGCCTTGACTGGCAGCGGACCGAACCGCGTTTTGAAGACGCCTTTATCGACATGCTCGGCGGCGCCCCCCTGGGCCGTTCCGCCATCGGGGAACTGATCCGGGAAAAAGCGCCTTCGGACAAACCGGTTATTGACGCCCGGGCGCTCACCAAGCGCTTTGGCGACTTCACGGCGGTCAGGGACAACAGCTTCCGCATCAGGCGCGGGGAGATTTTCGGCCTGCTCGGGCCCAACGGCGCGGGCAAGTCCACCACCTTCAAAATGATGTGCGGCCTTTTGCAGCCTAGTTCCGGCAAAGCCTTTGTCATGGGCCTGGACCTGAAAAAATCGTCGTCGGCCGCGCGTTCGCGCATCGGCTACATGGCGCAGAAGTTTTCCCTCTACGGCGCCTTGAGCGTGCTGCAAAATCTCAAGTTTTTCTCCGGCGTCTACGGTCTTTCGGGAAAAATACGCCAGCAGCGCATAGAGCTTATGCTCTCCCTGTTCAATTTCGGCAATCTGCAGCACATGAGCGCGGAAACACTGCCCCTTGGCTTCAAACAGCGCCTGGCCCTTGCCTGCTCGATCATGCACGAGCCGGATGTGCTTTTTCTCGATGAGCCCACTTCCGGCGTCGACCCGGTGACCAGGCGCGAATTCTGGCTGCATATCAACGCCATGGTCCAAAAGGGCGTGACAGTGATGGTCACCACCCATTTCATGGACGAGGCGGAATACTGCGACCGCATCGCCCTTATCTACCGGGGCGTGAATATCGCCACCGGCACGCCGGACGAACTCAAGGAGCAGGTGCGCGGCGCGGAATTGCCCGACCCATCCCTGGAAGACGCCTTCATCACCCTTGTGCGGCAAAGCGACGCCGAAAAGGAGCAGTGACATGCGCCGCCTTGTCGCCCTTATCCGAAAAGAAAGCCTGCAAATCCTGCGCGACCCCAGCTCCATCCTGATCGCTTTTGTGCTGCCCGCCATCCTGCTTTTCATCTTCGGCTACGGCGTAAACCTGGACAGCAACCGCATGCGCATCGGCCTTGTGCTTGAAGACAGCGCCCCGGATATCGCAAGCCTGGCCACGGCCTTTGGCAACTCCGGCTTTTTTGACCTGCGCGTGGGCAGGGACCGCCGGGAGTTTGAAGAAGACCTGGTGGCCGGGCGGCTGCGCGGCATAGTGGTTATCCCCCGGGATTTCACGGCCAAAGGCGCGAAACGCGGCGGGCAGGCGTCGTTGCAGGTGATCAGCGACGGCTCCGAACCGAATATCGCCTTTTTTGTGCAAAACTACGCGCAGGGGGTTCTGCAGGTCTGGATGCGGCATCAGAACGAGGATTACGGCGCGCAAATACAGGAGCCCATGCGCGTGGAACCCCGCTTCTGGTACAACGAAGAGCTCAAAAGCCGCAATTTCCTCATACCCGGATCCATTGCCGTGACCATGACCCTCATCGGCACCCTGCTCACAGCCCTGGTCATTGCCAGGGAATGGGAGCGCGGCACCATGGAAGCGCTCATGGCAACCCCGGTGACCATATTCGAGATCCTTCTCGGCAAGCTGATCCCCTATTTTCTGCTCGGCCTCGGCTCCATGACCGTGTGCTGGCTTGCCGCCACCCTCTGGTATGAGGTTCCCTTCCGGGGCTCGTTTTTCGCGCTCATGGCCGCCACGTCCTGTTTTCTGCTCACGGCCCTCGGGCAGGGGCTTCTGATTTCCTCTTTTTCCAAAAACCAGTTTCTTGCTTCGCAACTGGCGCTCATGTCCGCTTTTTTGCCCGCCCTCATGCTTTCCGGCTTTGTCTTTGAAATCGCCTCCATGGTGCCGGTGGTGCGGGGCGTCTCCTACATCGTGGCCGCCCGCTATTTTGTCTCTTCACTGCAGACCCTGTTCCTCACCGGCGATATCTGGCCGCTTTTCATTCGCGCCATGCTGGCCATGCTGCTGATCAGCGCCGTCTTCTTTATCTTTACCGCCAAAAAGACTGTAAAGCGTCTGGACGCTTGAGAAAAAGGGACAAAGGACCGCAGCCATGCTTGGGCGTATCGCTTCGCTGATAATGAAAGAACTGCTTACCCTGGTGCGCGATCGCAAAAGCCGCACCCTGCTCATCGGGCCGCCCATCGCCCAGTTGCTCATTTTTGCCTTTGCCGCCACCCTGGAAGTCAAAAACGTGTCCCTGGCCCTGTATAATGAAGATATGGGCAGGCACGGGCACGAGATCGTCATGCGCCTGGCCGGCTCCGAGACTTTTACCGATATCCGTTTCGTCCGCTCCCATGAGGAGATCGTCAGGCTCGTGGATTTGCAGGAAGTGCTGGCCGCCGTGCACATCCCGCAACAGTTCAGCCGGATGGTGGAGGCCGGAACCCAGGCCCCCGTACAGGTCATCCTGGATGGCAGACGCTCCAATGCGGCCCAGATTGTAAGCGGCTATATTACGCAACTGACGCTGCAATACGGCAGGGAGCTCATGCGGGCGTCGCCCGGGGAACTGTCTATCCCGCTGCTGGTCGAACGCAACTGGTTCAACGACAATCTGCTCTATATCTGGTTTACCGTGCCCTGCCTTGTGGGCATCCTGTCCATGATCATCGCTCTGGTGGTCACGGCCCTTTCCGTTGCCAGAGAACGCGAACTGGGCACCTTTGACCAGCTCCTCGTCTCCCCCCTGTCACCCTACGAGATCCTGGCCGGAAAAACAGTGCCCGCCATTATCATAGGCGTCACCGAAGGGATTCTGATCTGGGCCGTGGGCGTGCTCGCCTTTGATGTGCCTTTTACCGGCTCCTTTTTGCTGCTGTTTTTTACCGTGCTGCTCTTTATACTTTCCATCGTCGGAACCGGGCTCTTTATCTCCGCCATCGCCAAAACACAGCAGCAGGCCATCCTCGGAGCCTTTATTTTTCTGGTGCCGGCCGTGACCCTTTCAGGCTACGCCTCGCCCGTCGAAAACATGCCGGACTGGCTGCAGACCGCCACCTGGTTCAATCCCCTGAAACATGCCCTGATCACCCTCAAAGGGCTCTTTCTCAAAGATATGCCCTTTGTGGAAGTATGGGCCAATACCTGGCCCATGCTCCTTATCGGCTCCTGCACCCTTGTCCTTTCCGGCCTCTTTTTTGCCCGCCGGCTTGAATAGCCCGGCAATTGCATGTGATACGCCTCCGGCGGCCAAAGGGGTCGCGGACCCGGGCGCCGGGCGCCGCTCCTTTGGAATCCCCGCCAGGGGGCTCTGCCCCCTGGACCCCCGCAAGGGGCATGATGCCCCTTGACCCCCATTGGTGAGCGCGCAGGTTCTTGCCACCGCACCGCGCGCGGGGGCAATGCTTGCCCGGCTGCGCCGGCAAAGAGGCTGGAACCGTCATCGCACCGCGCGAGTGGGCAATGCTCTGGGCCGGGCCAGCGAGCTTGGCCTT
>JAJDJN010000122.1 GCA_030267245.1 Desulfovibrio sp. OttesenSCG-928-A18 | reverse complement strand
TTTTCCGACTTTGAAACCAGCGTTCAAAAATTCAACAGCTTGTGCCTTACCTTTTGTGAAGAGCAACTGCGTCTGAGTAGACTCAGCAGTTCGGGTGTGCTTAAGCCCGAAGATGTGGCCCTGGCCGCATCTGCTCTTTGTGTGCAAGAGAGTATTAAAACCCTCCTGGCTATCGTTCGAATAGAGCGCGAATAGCCCACCTTATCCCGGCGCTCACGGCAACGTGAGCGCCGTTTTGCGTCGAGCCGAAGGCGAGTAAGCCAGCCCCGCAGGGCAGGACGGGAGGGAGCACACCCAAAAGGTGGGCCTACCTCCCTTGTCCTGTCTTTTGATTTCGTTATCCGAAGATGCAAGATATTGAAGGAATATGAATGCCTGTCTGCCCGTTTAACTTCCTGCATGGAGTTTCAAGGTTGTTCAACTGTGTGCAATACTCTACAATGCCTTGCAAGGCATGAATGGGCGCTCTTTCAAGAACGGTTAAGGTATTTTAGGTTATTTTAATATACGCCTACTTTTCTGTGCTTTCGTATATTTCTTCTTTACATTCCGTTATTGAAGAGGAGAGGCAGGACAGGTGCGGTACATGTACCGTACGTCCTGCCCTCCGGGGGCAGAGACGTATTCGCCGCCTTCGGCGGCTCAACGCCCGACAACTGCTCACTATCTCACCTTGACTTTTTTCGCTTAAAAGCTACTATCTCCATATGGAAATAGCTCACTACACCTCCGAGGGCGGCACGGACTTGTACCAGGAATGGGTGGATGCCCTGCGCGACAACCGGGCCAAGGTTTCCGTTCTGCGCCGGATTGACCGGGCGGCAATGGGCAACTTCGGCGACCACAAGGCTTGCCGGGATGGTGTTTCAGAAATGCGCATTGATGTCGGGCCGGGGTATCGGGTGTACTATTTCCAGCACGGTCAAACGCTGGTTGTGCTTCTTTGCGGAGGCGACAAGCGCACCCAAGATGCGGATATCAGCAAGGCGGTCGCCTACAGGGCCGACTTCCTGCGCCGGATGAAGGAGGATTTACAATGAACAAGCCGTATATTTCGCACGAAGAGGCCACTATCGAGAGCTTCAAGAAAGACCCGGACTATGCCGCCGAGTATCTCAACGCTGTGCTTGAGGACGGCGATCAGGAGGAACTTATGCTGGCCCTGCGCCGCGTCGCTTCGGCTTTCGGTATGAAAGATGTGGCGGAAACCGCACAGCTTAACCCCAAGACGCTTTATCGCACCCTCTCGCCAGCCGGAAATCCCGAATTGCGCAGCTTTCAGGCCATTCTCGGTGCTATGGGTATGCGTCTTGCGGTAACGCCGTTGGCACGAGAGCATCACCAGTAGAGAGACGGTGTTGCATTGATGCCAATAACTAAAATCCGCGTCTAGAAAAGCTATTCCGAGTCAAAATCAATGGCCACGACTTGGCAAAAAAAGGAAGCTCACGCCTCCTTTTTTTATTGGAATTAATCGGCTACTCTATGCTCACTTAGGCTCCATAAGCAAGAATACGTTAAGGGCCAAATCCAATACCTTGCGATACCGTGACTATGCAAAGCTGTTCCATAGAATTTAAAAATATTCTTGAATTTCATGGCCGTAAAGACAAGGCATTTGAAGAGTTAGTCTGTCAGTTGGCGGCAATTACCCCCCCAGACTCGGGGGCGTCTTACAGGCGTATTGAAGGTGCGGGTGGTGATGGGGGAATTGAAAGCTGCTGGGTAAAGACTGATGGCAGCCTGGTTGGCATTCAGGCAAAATATTTCTTAAAATCTGGAGATATCAACTGGGAACAAGTAGATGCTTCTGTTCAACAAGCTTTAACGACTTATCCGAATTTGGCTGAATATGTCATAGCTTTTGCGTGTGATTTAACAGGTAAAAAGGGCAAAAAGCAGAAAGGGAAATCGGGCTGGGAACAGTGGGATGAACATTGTAAGAAGTGGGCATCATGGGCATCGCCACGGACAGTGGTGTTTACGCTTTGGGCCCAGTCTACCCTGGTAGGCTTTCTGAGCAAACCAGAGGCAGTGGGCATGAAAGCGTTTTGGTTTGGCGAGTTTGAGCTAACGAGCGCGAAGATTGCTGCTTGGGTCTCTGAAACAAAAAGCATGCTAGGCGAAAGGTATCATCCTGAAGACCATATTGATGTTCAAGCTCAACGGGCTGCCTACGGAGTGATGCGGCACTCAAAAACGGTGGCGAAATTACAAGATCTTTTTACGAGATTACCGCGAATGCCTCTATTTCCGCAAAGTGTCCACATTGATTCATTAAAACTTCCAGATCTAGCCCTTCAAGAAAAAGCTTCTGAGTATCATAATTATTTATCTTCCATAGATTTAGGTCAGATAGGTATAGACAAAGACTGGGAGACCTATAAATGGATAGACGCGACTGAACGTCTCCTCGATATAGTTCAAATGAGTTCAAATTGGTGCGTATACGCAAAATCAATATACAACAACTCAGAACAGCAGAACAAATATCCATACGCGGCTTATAGCTCTGCGCTTATAAAAATTTGGGACTATCTTGAAGAACTTACTTTCGCATTGAAATCAAAGGAAATTTTAGCAGAGCGGACAAAAAACATACTGATAACAGGCACTGCAGGAAGCGGGAAATCTCATCTACTTGCTCATATAGTACAAGAAGCGATAGACGAACTACATCCTGTCCTTTTTCTGTTAGGGCAACAATTTACCGCTGGTCGGTCTCCATGGAGTCAAATCTGTGAACGTTTGGGACACCCCAACTTAAATCCAGAGGTACTGCTAGCAACTCTCGACTCTGCGGCTCAAGCTGAAAAGAAAAGAGCACTTATTGTAATTGATGCCCTCAACGAGGGGGCTGGTGGTATGCTTTGGCGCAATGAACTTGCCTCCTTTATCAGCAAAATTTCAAATTTTTCTCATATTGCCTGCATCATGAGTTGCCGCAGTGAGTATATTCGCCATGTCATCCCACGGGAACTTGCTAGTACTATACTCACTACAGAAGTCATGGGATTTGTAACTCAGGAAGAAAAAGAGGCCGCAGCCCAAGTTTACTTGGACGGTAAAGGAATTCTTAGGCCGTCTACACCATGGCTATTCCCCGAATTCACTAACCCACTTTTTTTAAGAACTGCGACAACCGCTATCCAAAAAGAAGGGAAACGAGAATTCCCTTCCGGCCTGCACGGCATATCAAGCCTCTATGTTTATCACATTGAAAGTACTGCCCGATTCTTATCTGACCACTACGCAGGCACAGACGCCCTCGTAAAGCCAACAAAAAAGGCACTACGAGAGTTAGCCAAATCTATGGCTAGTCAAAAAAAAGATTTTGTCGTTCGAACAGATGCCGAAAGGATTATTAATGACGCTTTTAGTAGCAATAAACATCCTGACAATCTTACATGGACAGAATTGATGGAAAAAAATGGGGTAATCCGCCTTGATCCCCCATATACCGTGCCCTCCGATCCAATGGCGTGCATTGAGGAAGAGGTTCGCTTTTCTTTGCAGCGCTTTCAAGATCACGAAATGGCTCTTTTCTATTTAAGTGGCGCTAGCGATGTTGGAAAACTTTTTTTGCCTGGAGGCGAACTGCATTTTTTAGCTGTAGACCCTAGACAGCGAGATCAATGGGCTGGATTAATTACCTCGCTATCAACTATCCTACCAGAACTTCATGATCTGGAGCTCGTTGATATATTGCCAGACGATGTAGAAAACTGGATTTATGACCGTACATTTTCAGAAGCTTTTGCTGAAAGTTTACGCTGGCGAGATAAGGCTGCCTTTTCAGATAGAACAATTGATATACTGAATGATCTCGAAGATGCAGGTATCAATACGATATCCCTCATGATTGAACTCAGCACAAGAGAAGGACATCCATTAAACGCAGAGTTATTGCATACTGTATTATCTAGAGGAACGATGCCAGAACGTGATGCTTGGTGGTCACAATCAATAGCTACTGCTACGCACTATGAAGAACATCCAATACATGGTCTGATTGAATGGTCGATGCATTTGCCGATTTCGCATTCTCCAAGCGAATCTCATTACTTAGCAGCTGTATCCCTTTCTTGGATCTTTTCTACAAGCAGCAGACCGATTCGTGATAAAGCCACCAAGGCTTTAGTCGAGTTGTTGCTTTTCGACTATACTATATTTGATAGGCTGGCAGAAAAATTTGCATCGGTGGATGATTTCTATATTTTGGAACGTATTTATGCTGCTGCCTATGGTTCTGCATGCATAGATCCCAACAAGGACAGACTCCGAACATACTGTAATACTGTGATAAAATACATATTCTCTTCAGAATATCCTCCTTTGCATATTCGGCTTCGCGATTACACGCTTGGTATTATTGAACTTGCTGCGACTGCAGGTTTGCTTCCACCAAGTCGTTGTCTTTCCGAGTTCACTCCACCCTACAAGTCATCACCTCCAGACTTAACGCTAAAAAAAGAAGGCGTTGAGTATATTGCAAAAGAATCTGGTGATCCCGCAATCTTATACTCATGCAAGGGCTGGGCAGGAGACTTTGGACGTTATGAGATTCCGCCAGCAATTGGGAGATTTATTAATATTCCAATTGGCGTGGAACGCCCAACTACTAGAGATGAAGAATATGGACAGTATCTTAATCAGGTATTGGCTAATATCGAGTCAAGAAGACTTTATAAAAAATTACAAGACCTAAATAACGCTATACTTCGGCGTGATATTTCTATCCGTCACGCACCCCCTGATGACAGTGGATTGTTTAGGATTGTAATTTCTTCAAGCCTCAAAAGGTGTGCTGAAAGAGACGAGGTGAAAAGGCTTTTAAAAAAACTTTACACCGCCATTGGAGAAGAAAATAAAGAATTTTTTAAAATGAAAATTGCCCCCAGGCTTTTCGGGAAACATGAAGTTTGGGATTTTCCCCGTTTTTCTGATGAGCAAGCCTGTTTATGGGTCGCAGAACGAGCATATAGTTATGGCTGGAATAGCCAGTTGTTCCCAAGGGATTCAAGTGAGTCCAGAGGCCGGGAAAGGCCCACAGTTGAAAGGATAGGGAAGAAATACCAATGGCTTGCTCTGAATGAGCTTATGGCACGTCTTGCTGATAATTTTTGGCTTTATGAGAAATACACAGATGACGCCACGCCTTATATTTATAAACACCTTTTAGAGTTAGGCCTTGAGAGAGACATAGACCCCACGATAAACTGGAATAATTATCCCTCAGATAACAAACTCGCATCTTCTCTGCGTTCTCAAATGGAGTATGAGATTACACTAGATGACTGTGAGGAAGATAAACTGCCAGAATGGCCAACCCTAGAAGACCCGACGCAAACTTTTTACAAACTGATAACGAAACGCTTTGAAGGACAAGACTGGGTTGTTCTATCAGATCACAAGTCTTTCACGGAGAAGTATTTGCAAGAAGATGGTATTCGGCGTGAACATTTAAATCGACGTGAAGAATTTTACATAATTCATAATTTGATGATTGAAAAAAATAAACGGAGACAATTTGCAGCTCACCTTGACGCGAAACAAACTATAGATGCTGAGGACTTCTTCCCTCCCCGTACTACAGATGAAGGCTTTTTGTTCGAACCTCGAACCCGGTCGGGATGGTCTAACAAAGGTTACGTTAAAAGTTTTTGGCGAGACGAAAGCATGCAGCATATTTCCTGGAGATCCCCCTTAGTGGAGTATCACTGGGAAAATCATTTGGATTTAGGGCTACCTGAACATACCGGAAAAACATTGCCATCAGCGCTACTGATTGAAACACTGGGGCTATCGCCAGCAAGCCGTGACTGCAATGAATTCCTTACTCCCTCTGGCGAATTGGCGTATATATACCATGAAAGCACTCCAGGCCTCGGATGCGCGATGATTAGGGCTGACCTCTACGAGCAGTTCTTAATCGAAAGAGACCTTTCTCATATGTGGGTATTCATCGCAGAGCGAAGTTCTTGGGCAAAAAACAGAGGATTTTCTGGCGATTATACGCGTTTCGAAAGTGTTGCATGGTACGAAGGTAAGACTCTTCGCCATAAAAGTTGGAACCGCAGCAACAGGTCTGGCGAAGATGAACAGCACAAAATTCAACTAGAGCAAGCCCAACAATGGCAAGATGCCGTAGACAAACTAACTACACAAAATAACAAAAAAAATTAACGCGGATTTTCTGAGGCAGTGTTGACGTAGAGTAGCGACAAGATTTCCACATAGACATA
>JAJDJN010000121.1 GCA_030267245.1 Desulfovibrio sp. OttesenSCG-928-A18 | reverse complement strand
TCTTTGTCGCGCCCGGCATCATTGCCACCAACAGGCACGTGGTGCAGGCCCCCGATGCCGCCATCCTTGTGGGCAACAAGGTGCTTGGCGGCATGCAGGAAGCCAGGATCATCGCCTTCAGCGACAACGCATCCCGCGACTACTCCCTGTTGCAGATCAGCGGCGGCCTCGCCGGCAAGGCCCCGGTCCTGCGCATCAAGGACGGAGCGGCGCGCACGGAGCGGGTGAGCGCCTGGGGCTTTCCCGGCTATATCACGGAAATTGATCCCAAACTGGACGGACTGGCCAAGGGCGACCCAAAGTCCGTGCCCGAAGTGGTCTATTCCGAAGGCGTGGTGAGTGTGGTGCTGGAAAAAATCCCCCCCGCGATCCTGCACACCGCCCCCCTGTCCCAGGGCAACAGCGGCGGACCCCTGATCAATGCCGAAGGCGTGGTGGTGGGCATCAACACCTTCATCCGCCGGGCGGACAAGTCCTACAGCCAGACAAGCATCGCCCTGCCAGGCTCGGACCTCAGCCTCTTCATGCAGGAAAACGGCGTGAGCCCGGCCAGGGCGGATAAATAATCCCGCCCGCGCCCGGGACAGCAAGGATACTCAGCAAGGACAGCATATGGCAGCAACCTTGATAGCCACCACTGAACGCGGTTCATTCAACGCACTGCGGTTCCAGGGTATTTTGATCACGGAGAGCTACGCCCAAATCAGTTCCATGCTCGGCAACCAGCTTTCGCCCGAGCACGGCATGATGTTTGCCGAACCAGTGCACACCGCTTCCGGAACCAGCACGGACTGGTATAGTCCGGTGGAAGGCAAAGCCGTTCCCCTGGCGGATCTCGACCTTGCTGAACAGAACGCGGTCAGAGAAAAAATGGCCGGTCTGGCAAAGGATATCAGCGAGCTTGCCGAAAGCCTCAAGGAAGACGGCAACAGCTCCAAAAAGATCCGGGGCAATATTCTGTCCCTGGCCCTGCGCTATCCGGGCGACGAACATATCTACCTGGTTGGCGGGCAGCCCGTGATCACCTGCTGGGGCTTTGCGCCCGGCACCATCGGCGCGGAACCGCAGGACCTGGTCCGGGTGGGCATGGCCGTGCCCAAAGCTCCGCCGCCGCCGCCGTCAGCGCCCGTGGCTCCGGCGCCGCCCCCGCCCCCCGCGCCTGTTGCGGCCCGGGCAAAGACGGAAAAGGGCTTTGCCTGGTGGCTGCCCCTGCTCTGGATTCTGCTCGGACTGCTGCTGCTGCTCGGGCTTTTCCTGCTTGCCGGGCTCCTGTTCGGCCCCTCGGGCTGCGTCAGGCCGGGCCTGCTCCCCGCCGGTTGCGCCATGCATGAACGCTACCTGCCCGCGGGCTGCTCCCCGGTCGAGCAAAAGGCCGATCCGTCCGAAGAGCTTGAGGACAAAACTCCCGCTGAAAAAGAGCCTCTGGACGAGGCGCCAGGGAAAAAAGCCGAAGAGCCGAAAGAGCCGCCCCTTGACCCGGCCCTTGTCTCCGCCCTGACCGCGGAGCAGGAAAAGGAACGCAGCCTGCGCCGCCAGATTGAGGACCTGCGCAGGGAACTGCAGGAGCGCATGAAGCTCTGCCAGAAGCCGCAGACCAGGGTCGAGCCGAAGGCCGAACCACAGGTGGAGCCAAAAGTCGAACCCAGGGCCGAGCCGCAGGTCGAGCCAAAGGAGGAACCCAAGGAAGAGCCGCCTTCTCTGGCCGAACTGATGCCCACGAGCCCCGAAGAGCCGAAGGAACAACGGCCTTCCGGAGAGGAACTGCGCATCCCGGAAAATGCCAGCCCGGATGAAGGCATGCGTTTTCTTGAAGGCTGCTGGAATTCGGATTCCGGCCTCATCGACCGCGAAACCCGCGAGCCGCTCATGGTGCAATACTGCTTTGACGCCAACGGCAAAGGCAGCCGCACCATCAGCAGATCGAAGAAGCAGGACAGCTGCACGGGCGGGGCCAAAGCCCGCATCGACTCTTCGGGCCGCCTGATCATCGACGCTGACAGCGCCCATTGCAAAAAGGGCGGCGGCTTCGTGCCGCAGCGGGTGGAATGCTCGGCCGGCGCGGACGGCAAAACGGAATGCAAGGGCAAGGAACAGGGCGGTTCCAGCAACAGTTGGGACGCCCAGTTCACGCGCAAGTAATCTGCAAAGGAAACCAGCTTATGGAAATGCCCCGTTACACCTTTCCGGTCACCCTTATCCCCGGCGGCTGCCCGCAGTTTCTGGATTTTGGCGTGGACTTCGCGGCTCTGGACCCGAAGCTGCTGCGCTTTTCGCGTTCGTTCCGCGAGGAGCGCAGAGCCGGCAGCACGGGTGACGGAAGGGAGAATTTTCTCCTGCACTGCATCGCGGAAAATGAACATGGCCAGTGGGTCGACCAGATCACCGGCGCCCTGAGCCCCCCCTCCAGCTACGAAATCGATTCGCGCAAATGCCTGGACGCCTATTTCGACCAGTGGGTGCCCCTGCCCTTTTTGCGCATCCGGGATATGAAACGGGCCGACGGCACCCCCATGTTCGAACTCGGCCCGTCCAACTGGGCCCGCTGCCGCCTGGTCAAGCCCAGGGACGGCAGCCAGCGGGTGCGCATCATCCTGGTCTTTGACACCACGGTGGAAGAACCGCCCGCCGGGGACGAGCACTATTTCGCCCTGTCCCCGGGCGATGTGGCCGCCAACGCGGTCTTCAGCCTGGCCTGGCATGTGCGGGACAATACCTGGTTTCTCAACGCGCCCTGGGTGGACCGCTGGCTTTTCGCCCTGCATGAGGACCTGCTCTCCAAAAAAAGGCGCCCCGGCTCGGACTCCGGCTATATCATGGAGTATCTGGCCAACTATCTGACCTTTCTGGATCTCATCCGCAGGCTCATACCCGACACCAGGATGCGCGTGATCAATCCGGACCGCGACACCCCCGTGGATGTGGACCTGATCCTGGATATCGGCAACGCCAGAACAACGGGCATCCTGGTGGAAACGCCCCCCCAGCGCGTGACCAACCTGAACAACAGCTATCTGCTCCAGATCCGGGATCTTTCGGAGCCGGAAAACATCTACACCGAGCCCTTTGCCACGCGCATTGAATTTTCCGAGGCCTCTTTTGGCGACGACGCCTACAGCAAGCTTTCCGGCCGCCGCACTCCGGCCTTCCCCTGGGCGAGTTGCGTGCGCATGGGGCCGGAAGCGGCCCGGCTGTCCACCAGGGCAAAATGCGCCGAAGGCACCACCGGAATGTCCAGCCCCAAGCGCTATCTATGGGATGAACGGATCTGGAAGCCGACCTGGCGCTTCAATACCGACGGCAGCTATGAGCCCATGGTCACCAGAGGCAGCTTTGCCAAGCAGGTCAACCACATGGGCACCCCCCTGTCCTGCTTCGACGACCCGGCCATTGCCAAAAACCCCCTGTACAAGAACCAGGAACGCGAAATAGCCTTTGAATCCCAGTTCACGCGCAGCTCGATCATGATGTTTCTGATCGGCGAGGTGATCATGCACACCCTGGTCACCATCAACTCTCCGGCCCAGCGCGGGCGCAGGGAACTTTCCGACCTGCCCCGGCGGCTCAGGCGCATCGTGTTCACCGTGCCCTCGGGCATGCCCATTGCCGAGCAACGCATCTACCGCCGCTGGGTGAGCTTTGCCGTGCGCACGGTCTGGCAGGCCCTTGGCTGGGGCAACTGGTATGTTCCGCCCCACTCGCGCGAGGTGCCGGGGCGCGAAGACTACCGCAGAAACCCGGAAACCCGCTGCAGTTGGGACGAGGCGAGCTGTACGCAGATCGTGTACCTGTACAACGAGATCATTCACAAGTTCAACGGCGACGCGCATCAGTTCTTCCGGCTCATGGGCAAGGAACGCAACGGCTACGGCCCCTACCATTCCCTGCGCGTGGCCAGCATCGACGTGGGCGGCGGCACAACGGATCTTTCCGTTGCCACCTACACCCTGGACAACGATGAAAGCTCCACGGCCAGGGTCCGCCCGCACCTGGAGCTGCGCGACGGCTTCAACCTGGCCGGTGACGATATCCTGCGCGGGGTGATCGGCGATTGCGTGCTCACAGCCATTGCCAAGGCCGCCGCCGAACAGGGAGTCAGCAGCACGCGGCATCTGCTCGGCGAATGCTTCGGCCGGGACGTGCTCGACAACTCGCAGGAAAACCGCAACCTGCGCGCCCAGTTCACACGCCAGGTGGCGGCGCCGGTGGGCCTTGCCCTGCTCTCGGCCTATGAAAAAACCGACCCATTGCGCACGCCGTCCATGACTTTTGTCATCCGCGACTTTTTCGACATCCCCGTGGACCCCTGGGCCGATGAAGAGGAAGACGGCCTGGCGCTCGCGTCCTCACTGCCCTTCAGCAAGGCCCCGCCCCCTTCACAGTCGGTGGTGGATTATGTGGAGAACGCCGTGCGCAAGTCCGCGCCCGGCAGCGCCTTCTCTCTGCTGGACGTGCAGGTGACCATGTCCCCGGCGGTCGTTGAAAACACCATTTACACCACCTTGCAGCGCATCCTGGCCGACCTGTGCGAGGTGGTCTACCTTTACAACTGCGACGTGCTGCTTTTGTCCGGCAGGCCGAGCAAGCTGCACGGAGTTATCGGGGCCATCCTCTCCCGCTTGCCCGTGCCTTCGGACAGGCTGATCCCCATGTGCGAATACCGGGTCGGGCGCTGGTACCCCTTTGTGGACCACCTGGGCATGATCACCGACCCCAAGACCACCGTGTCCATGGGCGCCATTCTCTGCGCCCTGGCTGAAGGCCATCTTGAAGGTTTTTCCTTTGCCGTCAAGTCGCTGGCCCTTGCGTCCACGGCCCGCTTTATCGGGGAGATGGACACGAACGGACAGTTAACAACGCCCAAGGTCTGGTTTGACGTGAATGTGGACAGCAACAAGGAACAGGAACTGGAAAAAGACATACAGTTCACAGGCCCCCTTTCCGTCGGCTTCAGGCAGTTCCCGGTGGAGCGCTGGCCCACGACGCGCTTTTACCTTATCGATTTCACCACCGAGGAAGACCGGCGCATGGCGTCCGGAGGCAGACTGCCCTATACCATCAAGCTGCGCTTTTTGCAGCGGGGCGTTGAAGATGGAACAGCCAGAGGGGAGCAGGACGAAGGCGAATTGTCCATCGTCTCCATTGTGGACAGCCAGGGCAACGAACCGCGCGGCGGCAGAAAGGCCGTGGAAGTACGCCTGCAGACCCTGCCCCTGGACGAGGGCTACTGGCTGGACACGGGTGTTCTGGTCAGTTCATGAGCAACTCCCCTGTACGCGAGGCGTGATATATGTACGAAGAAGACAACAAACTGGCGGAAGAATGCGAACGCCTGGCTGCGGAAACCGCTGTGGCGACGGAATGGCTGGAACGCAACAAAGAACTTGTGGGCCGCGATCTGAGCGGGCATGAAAAGGAGCTGCGCAAAGCCGGGCGTCTTTTCAGAAGCTGCGCGGTGGCGGCCAGGCGCAAGATGTGCGCGGGCGTGTTCGGGCCGAGTCAGGCGGGCAAGTCCTACCTTGTCTCCACCCTGGCGGGCAATGCCGACCGCAAGCTCTGGACCAAGCTGGGTGATACCACCTACGACTTTTTGAGCGCCATCAACCCGGCCGGGGGCAAGGAATCCACCGGCCTGGTCACCCGTTTCACCCTGCGCAGGGAGGGCGAGCAAGCGCCCGAGGCCCCCGAGGGTTACCCGGTGCATATCCGCCTGCTTTCCGCCACCGATATCGTCAAGATCCTGGCCAACACCTATTTTTCCGATGCCGAGCATATGGAAGCGCCCAACCGCGAAGCCATGCTCGAAACCCTGAAGGAGCTGGAAAAACGCAAAAAGGGCCAGCCCACGGGCGGCATCGGGCCGGACGATGTGGAGGATTTGCAGGAGTATATCCACAAATCATTTCGCAGCAAAGCCAGGGTGCAGCAGTTGCTGGACCAGCATTTCTGGGACAGGGTGATCCCGCTGGCCCCGCTGCTGGGGGATGCGGACCGGGCGGAACTGTTCGGGATCATCTGGGACAGCATCGCCCCCTTTACCCACATCCTGCGCGAGCTGTTCACCGCCCTGCGCTCCCTTGATTTCGCCGCCGAGGCCTTTTGCCCCGTAAGCGCCCTCATCCCGCGCGAAGGCAGCATCATTGACGTGGCCACCCTTGGCAACCTTGCGCCCGTCAGCGATGACGAGCTTGAACTGCTCGCCATACAGGGCAAAAAAGCCACCTTGCCCAGGGTCTATGTCACCGCCCT
>JAJDJN010000120.1 GCA_030267245.1 Desulfovibrio sp. OttesenSCG-928-A18 | reverse complement strand
CCACGGCATCACTTCCGTCACCTGCGACAGCCAGGGCAATGGTCAGTCGGCGATCTATTATGCTCGGACAAGGGAAGAAGTTTCAGACAGATACGAGTGGGACGATGATTTGGACGACTGGCGACGGGTAGAGTAATGCGTGGCGCTATGCCGCGACTTTAAATGAAATCATGCAGCCTCGCTTTGTTCCTGTGCAGTTGCCCTTGTGAAATCGCCCCGGTCATGCCCCGCCCCTTTATTGACAGCTCGGGAGAATGGGGGCATTTTTTCTGCTGAGGCGAATGCCGGGCCTGTTCAGGCCAGGCGCATTTTTGTTTTCTGTTGAGGAGCAAGGCCTTGCAGTGGCTGGAGAGGCCTTCCGGCTATCTGGCCGGAAACGGTTCTTCCGGCGCGGGCGAAAGGGCAAAAGGGCGTTCCCAGCCTGAAAATTGCATGAGGCAGCGCGGGGCATAAGCTTCAGGCTTTCCAGAAAAAATGCCGTTGCGCGGCCCGCGAGGTGCCCGATGCTTTCGCAATTGAACCTGTCCATACAGTCCTACGCCGACGTTATCTCCAAGGTAACCGGCATAGACGTGGAGATCATGGACGCCAACATGGTCCGGGTGGCCGGCACGGGCAGCTATGCGCAGGCCGTGGGCCACAGCCTTGCCGAAGCCGGGGAGGTGTACAAGGAAGTTCTGCGCAGCAGACGCACCGTGCTCGTCGAATCGCCCCGGCACCATGCCATCTGCGAGCGCTGCCTCGACCGGGAGAACTGCCGGGAGCGCCTTTCTCTGGCCACCCCCATTGCGGATGACAACACGGTATATGGGGTCATCGGCCTGGTTTGCTTTAACGATGCGGACCGCGCAAGGGTCATGGGCTCGCTCGAAAGCTATTCCGTTTTCATTTCCTTTCTGGCTGACGGCCTGGCCGTAAAAATCGGGGAAACTGACCGCTTCAATCGGGCCTCGCATCTGCTGGATCTTATGCTCCGCGCGGTGGATATCCCCGGCCAGGGCATCGCGCTTTTCAATCCCGACGGCAGCTTGCTCTACTGCAACACTCCTGCCGGAGAGCTGCTCGGAGTCAGTGAAGGGCGCCTTCCCACCGCCGGCAACATCCAGCGCGGCAGCAGCGTCATCTACGGCTATGACGAATATGAGATCACGTCCCTTGACGGCAAAACGCACAGTCTGCCGGGCCGCATGGTCGAGTTGGAGGCCGGCGCGGACGGCATGGTGCTCATGTTCGTTTTTGAACTGCCCACCCGCCTTGCCCGCTTGTCCGGGGATCTGAATTCCTCGGGCGGCGAATCCGGCTTTGAAAACATCATCGGCAACTCCGTGGCCCTTGGCCGCTTGAAGACCAAGGCCATGCAAGTGGTTGATTCAGGCTCCACCGTACTCATTACCGGCGAATCCGGCACGGGCAAGGAGCTTCTGGCCCGGGCCATCCACCATGCCGGGCCGCGCAAAAACGCCCCCTTCATCGCCATCAACTGCGGCGGCATTCCCGATACGCTGCTGGAAAGCGAACTGTTCGGTTATGTGAGCGGGGCCTTTACCGGCGCTTCCAGCAAGGGGCGCATGGGCAAATTCGAACTGGCCGAGGGCGGAATCCTTTTTCTGGATGAAATATCCGCCATGCCCCTCTATGTACAGGTAAAACTGCTGCGCGTGCTGCAGGAGCGGGTGATCATACGCCTGGGCTCCAACCGCCTGGTGCCGGTGCAGGTGCGCATCATCGCGGCCAGTAACGAAGATTTGCGGGATTGCATCCGGCGCAATACCTTCAGGGAGGATCTTTTTTACCGGCTCAACGTTATTCCGCTGGATATCCCCCCCCTGCGCGAACGCAAGGGCGACGTGCCCATTCTGGCCGATTTCTTCCTTGACAAATACTGCGCCCTGTTCAACAAACGCCGCCCGAAACTGCGCTCTTCCCTGATACGTCTGCTCGAAAGCTACCATTGGCCCGGCAACGTGCGCGAGTTGGAGCATGTGCTGGAATATGCCGTGAACATGATGCCGGACAGCGGAGCCATGGGTATCGACTGCCTGCCCGCCAAACTGCTTGAAGAAGTGAGCGGCGGTGCTGGAACTGCGGCCGCGCGGGCGGCTCCCCCCGCAAACGGGCAGACGCTGCCGGAGCCGGAGATACTCCCCCTGCGCCTGCTGGAAGAACGTGCCATCCGCGCGGCTCTCGAACGCTTCGGCTCCAGCACCGAAGGTAAAAAACAGGCCGCCCGCGCTCTGGGACTCAGCCTGGCCACCCTGTACCGGAAAATGCAATCTTTCTCGATTTGAGAAAGCAGATCAATGGCATTTCCCGCCTCCGCCACGCCCGGTTTTTTCTTTCCGCCGTGTGGAGCCGCATTCCGCATTCATTGCCCCGACAGCTTCGGAACGAAGGAGGAATTCTCATAATAAGAAAATTCTTATTATGAGAAGGGATCGGCCTTCAGCGTTTTTTTATGATCCATCTTGTATCTATCGTGTATTACTGCCTTTTTTGTGTTTTTTTCATTCTGGCCCCCTTTTTGCTCTAACAGGATAACACGGCTGTTCCGGCCGTTCCCTTACAACCTGTTACCCACGGGGCCGCCATGTCTGTCAGAATGCATCTGAATCCTTCGCGTAAAAGCTTCGGCAACGGGACCGACCTCTCCGCTCTGTCTCCCGGGGTCGCTGAATCCGTGCGCGCCTTTCACGCCACTTTTAAAGAATACAAGCCCACCCCGCTGGTAAACCTGCCGGGGCTGTCCAAAGAACTGGGCATTAAAAAGCTCCTGGTCAAGGACGAATCAAAGCGCTTCGGCCTGAACGCCTTCAAGGTTCTTGGCGGTTCATACGCCATGGGCCGCTATCTGGCGGACAAGATCGGGCTGCCCCTGCAGGGCCTTTCCCGCGATGCGCTGCTGTCGCCGCAGGCGCGGGCCAAAGCGGGCGATATCACCTTTGTTACCACAACGGACGGCAACCACGGCCGGGGCCTGGCCTGGACGGCCCGGGAACTCGGCTACAAGTGCATCGTGTTCATGCCCAAAGGTTCTGAACAGATACGCGTGGACAATATCCTGGCCGAAGGCGCCGAGTGCACCGTCACGGAATTCAATTATGACGACGCCGTGCGCATGAGCTGGAACCTGGCCCAGGAAAAGGGCTACGTCATGGTGCAGGACACGGCCTGGGACGGCTATGAGGAAATCCCGACCTGGATCATGCAGGGCTATATGACCCTGGCCCTGGAGGCCCTGGAACAGATGAAGGCCGCCGGCACGCTCCCGACCCACTGCTTTTTGCAGGCCGGCGTCGGCTCCTACGCGGGCGCCGTTGTGGGCAGCCTGACAGCGGCCCTGGGCCCGGACGCCCCCCGGTTCATCGTGGTGGAACCGCACAAGGCCAACTGCATCTATGCTTCCGCCGTGGCCGGGGACGGAAAGCCGCATAACGTTACCGGCGATCTGCAGACCCTCATGGCCGGCCTTGCCTGCGGCGAGCCGAACACCATCAGCTGGAACATCCTGCGCGATTACTGCGCCGCCTATATTTCCTGCCCCGACTATGTCGCGGCCAACGGCATGCGCATCCTTGCCGCGCCCGTGCACAATGACGCTCCGATCGTTTCCGGCGAATCCGGTGCGGTCACCACCGGCATCGTCCAGTGGCTCATGCAGCACCCGGCCGCGCGCGCCCAGCGCCAGCTTCTGGGGCTCGGCCCGGACTCCAGCGTGCTCGTCATCAGCACCGAGGGCGACACGGCGCCTCAGGTATACAGAAATGTGGTCTGGTTCGGCGATCATCCGGACCTGGATCTGCCTTGACGGCGCGTTGAAAACGCACGGGAAGTACTTTTCAACAGCCTTAAATCATCCTTCAGTCCTTTCTCCGGGCCGGCACCGGCCCGGAACAACCGCCTTCACCTTTTTTCGTCACACAGGAGACTGTCATGCGCAACCCGGAAACAGCCAAGGACGCTACCATGAAATTCGACAGGATTAATGAACTGAGCAAAAAGTACGAGCCTCAAATGACCCGCTTTCTGCGCGACATGATCGCCATTCCTTCCGAAAGCTGCCAGGAGGAGGGCGTTATCAGGCGTATCAAGGAAGAAATGGAAAAAGTCGGTTACGACCGCGTTGAAATCGACAAAATGGGCAACGTGATTGGCTACCTCGGCAACGGGCCGCGCCTTGTGGCCTTTGACGCCCACATCGACACCGTGGGCATAGGCGAGCGCGCCAACTGGAACTTCGACCCCTACGAAGGCTACGAAGACGCCGAATGCATCGGCGGCAGGGGCGCTTCGGACCAGGAAGGCGGCATGGCCTCCATGGTCTACGGCGGCCTGATCATGAAAGAACTCGGCCTCATTCCCCCGGATCTGACCGTGGCCATGGTCGGCACCGTGCAGGAAGAGGACTGTGACGGCCTGTGCTGGCAATATCTGATCAAGGAACACGGCCTGAAGCCCGAATTCGTGGTTTCCACCGAGCCCACGGACGGCGGCATCTATCGCGGCCAGCGCGGGCGCATGGAAATCCGCGTGGACGTGCGCGGCGTATCCTGCCACGGTTCCGCGCCCGAGCGGGGCGACAACGCCATTTTCCGCATGGGCCACATCCTCACCGAACTGGAAGAGCTGCACAAGAAGCTCAAGGACGACGCCTTTCTCGGCAAGGGCTCCCTGACCGTCTCCCAGGTGTTCTATTCCTCCCCCTCGCGCTGCGCGGTGGCGGACGGCTGCTCCATTTCCATCGACCGCCGTCTGACCATGGGCGAAGACAAGGAACTGGCCCTCGGCCAGATCCGCGACCTGCCTTCGGTCAAGGCGGCCGGGGATCGCGTGCGCGTTTCCATGTACACCTACGAGGCCCCCTCCTGGACCGGGCTTGTTTACCCGACGGACTGTTACTTCCCTACCTGGGTGCTGCCCGAAGACCATGTGTTGTGCAGATCCGCCGAGGAAGCCTATTACAATCTGTTCGACAAGGAAGGACGCACGGACAAGTGGACCTTCTCCACCAACGGCGTGTCCATCATGGGCATGTTCGGCATCCCCGTGGTCGGTTTCGGACCGGGCAAGGAAAAAGAAGCCCACGCCCCCAATGAAAAAACCTGGAAGGAAGACCTGGTGCGCTGCGCCGCCCTCTACGCCGCGCTGCCCGCCATTTATGCGGCTCGCAAAGGATAAGACATGAGCGCCACGCAAAAGGATCTCGCGGTCATCGCCATTGGCGGCAACTCGCTGATCAGCGAGAACAGCAAAAAGAGCGTTGAAGATCAGTATGACGCCATTTGCGCCACCATAGTCCATATCGCCGACGTCATCGAGTCCGGCCGCAAGGTGATCATCACCCACGGCAATGGCCCCCAGGTGGGTTTTATCCTGCTCCGTTCCGAAATAGCCCGCAAGAACAACGGCATGCACCCCGTGCCCCTGGTTTCCTGCGTGGCCGACACCCAAGGGGCCATCGGCTGGCAGATCCAGCAGGCCTTGACCAATGAACTTAAAAAACGCGGGAACAAGGGCAAGGTCGTCAGCCTGGTCACCCAGGTGCGCGTTCAGGCGGACGACCCAGGTTTTGCGGCGCCGGACAAGTTCGTGGGCGAATTCTACACGGAACAGGATGTGCCCGCTCTCAAGGCCCAGAATCCCGAATGGGTTCTCAAGCAGGACCCGGGCCGGGGCTGGCGGCGGGTGGTGCCGAGCCCGACCCCGGTGGAAATTGTCGAGCTGGACGCCATCCGCGCCCTGCTGGACGGCGGCTTCAACCTGGTTACCGTGGGCGGCGGGGGCATTCCGGTGGTCAACAACGGCAATGGCGGCCTGCGCGGCGTGGACGCCGTGATCGACAAGGATCTGGCTTCCCGCCTGCTTGCCAACGCCCTTGGCGCCAGCACCCTGATCATTTCCACCGGCGTGGAAAAGGTCTGCATCAACTTCGGCAGGGCGGACCAGAAGGCCCTGGCTGACATAACAGCCGCCGAACTGCGCGCGTATTACGAGCAAGGCCAGTTCCCGGCCGGCAGCATGGGGCCGAAAGTCAAGGCCGCTCTGGATTTTCTGGATAATGGCGGCGAAAAGGTCATCATCACCAGCCCGGAACACCTGAAGGCCGCCATCAACGACCAGGGCGGCACAAGGATTAGCAGATAAAGGCGAGGGGAACTTCCCCGCACCGCGAAATAATAACGCAATCACTCCCAAACGCTTTACCCATCAGGAGTATATCATGGACCGCACCGGCATCCGCGAACAAATCAAGTGCCTTTCCAAACTCAACTACAAGGGCATGTACCTGAACGACTTTCTGGAAACCTGGCACAAGAGCGATGACGAAATCGCCGCCACCT
>JAJDJN010000012.1 GCA_030267245.1 Desulfovibrio sp. OttesenSCG-928-A18 | reverse complement strand
CCCCTTTGCGGGGGGCGGCAGCCTCCCCCGCCTGGAGCTTATTTTGTGAATACCTGGGTCATTCTTCTTGCGGCAGGGATGGGTGAACGTCTGCGCTCCTCGGCAAGCGGACTTCCGGCCTTGGTGCCCAAGCAATTTCTGCCCCACAAGGGCCTGCCCCTGTTCTGGCATTCTGCCGGGCTCTTTGCTTCAATCCCCCGTATAAACGGAATCATTTTTGTCTTCCCGCCGGAGCTTGACAAGCCCGCGCGCGCGGCTGTTTCGGATATTTGCGCTCTGCCTGCCGCCCCTTGGGCGGCGGTTCCCCCGCCCAACTGCGGCAGCAACGAGGCGGAACAGGCCGAGCAAGGGCTTGACGCCTTCTATGACGGCCTTGTCCGGCACCTGGAGGCAGGCCAGCCCCTGGGCCTGGCCTGGAATCTGGGCACCGGCGGAAGGCGCAGGCAGGATTCCGTGGCCCGGGCCCTGGAACTGCTGCCCGCCGCATGCAGCCATGTGCTCGTTCACGACAGCGCGCGGCCCTTTGTCAGCCCCGCCCTGATCGAGCGGGTGCTCTGCGGCCTGGAACAAGGACAGCCCGCCGTGATCCCCGGGATAGAGCTTACCGACACCGTCAAACGCGTTGACGAAAACGACCTGGTTCTGGAAACGCCCGCAAGGGACCGCATGCGGGCGGTGCAGACGCCGCAGGGCTTTGACCGCGCGGAGCTTACCCTGGCCCACAGCCTGGCCCGGTCCCGGCACTGGGATGTCACCGACGACGCGGCCCTGATGGAACTCTGCGCCCGCCCGGTGCTGCTCGTTCCCGGGGAAGAAGGCAACATCAAGATCACCCGCCTTGTGGACATGGAACTTCTGGATACAGCGCCCCTGCGCCGGAAAGATTGCCGGGAAGAAGAATACCTCCCCTGTTCCGGCCTCGGTTACGACGTACACCGCTACCAGAACACCGGGGACAAGGCTCCGGCGCGCGGGCAGGGCGCGCGGGCCCTTGTTCTCGGCGGCGTGCCCATCCCCTGTGATATCCGTGTGCTGGCGCATTCCGACGGCGACACCCTGCTCCACGCCCTGATGGACGCCCTGCTCGGCTGCATCGGCGGCGGCGACATCGGCGCCGTGTTTCCCGATTCCGACCCCGCCCTTGACGGCATTTCCAGCGGCATCCTGCTTTCGGAAATACTGGAGCGGACGGAAAAGGCCGGACTGCGGATCTCAACTGTGGATATCACCATCATCGCCCAGGTCCCGCGAATCGCGCCATACCGGGAGAACATCGCCGCCAGCCTGGCCGGGCTTTTGCAAATGCCCCGGCACAGGGTCAACGTCAAGGCCACTACGGAAGAAGGCCTCGGCTTTACCGGCGAAAAAAAGGGCATCAAGGTGCTGGCCCTGGTCAGCGGGTTGTTGCCGGCTCCGGGCAAATAACAACAGAGAACTCAATGAGGTTTTTTGTTCTCCGGCACTGAAGGCGAGTTCCGGACGAATCGCTTGTACCAGGACCGCCCGTATCAGGACCGCTCGTATCAGGACACGGATGAGCTGCGCAGGGGACGGCGGGGCTGTTCACGGCCCGCCCGTTCAGTCCCCGGGCTTGCGCCTGCGCGGCGTCCGCTTTTTCTTAAGCTCCGCCCTGTCTTCCGGCTCGGTTCGGGGGCTGAGCACAAGCGCGCCGCTCTTGGGATCACGCACTTCCCTTGCCGGCCAGAAAGCCGGCACCGCCGCTCCGGACGGGATGCGGCGCGCATCCAGAAGCAGGGCCAGGCCCTTTTCGCAGCATGCGTAACGGCCGGGCTCGCTTTGTCCGGGCAGTGCCATGGGGCCGGATATCACCCTGAGCAGGCCCTGTGGCTCACCGGCCTGGCCGCCCTGGCCGTCCTGCGCCTGTCCGGAAGGCGAAGGCGCGCTCATGCCCTTGCTCCGGGAACGCCCGCCCGGGGCCTTGCCCCCGGACAGGGCGGCATCCTCCGCAAGCATGAGCTCATAGAGATCCTGCAGGGCATCCAGTTCATCCCGCATTTCTTCGGCAGCTTCCCCCGCAGCATCAGCCCCTGTCGCATCAGTCCCTCCGGCCTTCGAAAGCATGTTTTCATGCGGCAAAGACTCAAGGGGCCGCCTGAGCAAAAGACAGCTCACGGACAAAGTGCGCTTCGCAAGCCCGGCTTCAGCGCTGAGTGCGGTCAGTTCCTGCGGCGCCTGACCGACGGGAAAAACAAAATGACACCAGCCGGGGAACAGAGGAGCCAGGGGTACAATCCTGCCCCTTTTCCCATCTGTACGCCCGCCCGTCCCCATGCCCCCGGCGGACAGGTCCGCCGGGCTTTCAGGCGTACGAGAGGAGCGCGGCCGCAACGCCCCCCCCCTCCCGAAGGGAATATGCAGCTTCATCGCCAAAGCCCATTGCGCCTCTTCCGGACATGGGGCAGGGGCCGCAATGCGTGCAGGGGGCGAGGACCCGCAGCCCCTGGCGCAAGGCTCCTTCCCGGCACAGGGCAAGAAGCTTCCCACCCAGTCTTGTGCCCGGCTCCACAAGCAGAAAAGAAGCGCCCGGGCGCAAGGCGGCGCCTGCCTGAGCGCACAGGGCATCCAGGCGCCGGGCCAGGGGCTCCTCCTGTCCGGTCTGGCGCAGAAAACTCGGTTCATTCAACACATTGGCGGCTGTTATACAGTCAAAGCCCTTGTCCCGGCCAAGGCGCAGGGCCTGCTGCAGGGGGGCGCGCAGCAGATGCACCCGCCAGCGCCCGCCATTGAGCCGGTTCAGGATGTTCCGTCCCAGTTCCATGGGGCGCGGGGCCACATCGGAGCAGGTAAACTCCAGGGGCAGCGTCCTGAGATCGGGCCGGGCGCACCAAAGAGCCAGGGGCATGGTCAGGGGGCCGCTGCCCAGGTCCAGTATGCGGCTGTTCTCCCGCAGGGGCAGATCGAGTCCCGGCAGAAGCCAGGCCAGCCGGTACAGGTTCCAGGGCAAAAAATAATACAGATAGGCCGCCAGAAAACGCGGAGCGGACCAGTAGGAGCAGGCAAGACCGGAGCGCTCCTCGGTCAGCATGCGCGAAAGTTCCCTGACGGCAAGGGGGAGAGCCCTACGGTGCGAGGCCGGAATGGCAAAGACTGTCGCCAGAATCTCGAGTATTTTTTCAATGCCCGCAATGGCGGCCTGCCCTGGTCTGGCCAGAAGCATGTCCGCGCGTGGTCCCTGTGTCTGTTTCATGGAATTCTCACTATGGCCAGTGGGAGGATATGAACAAAAATATCTTGCTATGCAAAGGGCTTCCAATTCCTTTTTTCCCACTTTACCTGTCGGGGCAATTAGGGTAAATAGGACGCCTGCGAATAAGAAAACTCATATCTTCAAGGCTGCGTGTTCGCGGTCAAGCATGCTCCACAGCAGAGCAAACGAACATTGGACATGGCAATTCGCCGTGCGGAGCCCGCCTGCAAAAGCTTGTCCTGAACGTGTTACGGGCGGACTTTATCCGCTGTCAAGCGGTACATCTCAAAGGTAACCTGTTCTCCCGCTGGTCCGTATGAAAAAAAGACTGTGCATCCTCATCTGCCTTTGCCTCCTTGGTTCCCTTGCGGGCTGTGCCCCCAGAGGTGCCATGCGGGCAGGCGCTTCCGGCGACTTTCCCGAATCCGCTCCCACTTCCCTTCCGGAAGGAATGCGTCTTGGCCCCCGGTATATTTCCGCCCTGAACGAGCCCTGTTATGAAGTATACGCCAATGACGGCTTTTCTTCCGGGTACAGGGCTTATTGCCGCCGTGAAAGCGGCTGGGTTCTTCTGCCCAGCATGCACATGACCATGCCCGATGCCATCGCCGCCCAGTAGTCGTAATGAATAAAGCCTTTTCTCAAGCCCTGGCGCTGCAGGGGCGCGTCCTGTGGTCGCTGGCGTTGCGTGAAATCCACGGGCTGCATGGAAGATTTCGCATCGGCTACCTCTGGCAGCTGATCAAGACCGGTTTTTTTGTCGCCACCTTCCTTATGATCCACAGCCTCATGGGGGTTCCCACACCGCGCGCCCTTCCGCTGCCCATCATGCTGCTTATGGGCTTCATTCCCTGGTTCATATTCAGTGACACGATCAACAGAACCATGGAAGCGGTAAGGACGAACAAGCCCCTGCTTACCTTTCCGCAGATCTCGCCCCTGGATCTGTTCTGCAGCAGCGCCCTGGTTGTCTGGGTCACGGAACTGGTGATCATGGGGCTGTATTTCTTCGCCTTTCACTTTATGGGCGTCAGCATTCATTTTTATGCGCCCATTACCTTTTTTCTGGCCCTGGCCGGACTGTGCGCCTTTTCCCTGGGGCTGGGGCTTTTTCTGGCCGCGATAAACCTCTATGTGCCGATTATGGAAAAGCTTGTGCCCATGGTGCTTCGGGTGCTTTTTTTTACTTCCGGCATTTTCTTTTCCCCCAACAAGGTCGGCATACATTACAGCAATCTCCTGTTCTGGAACCCGCTGACCAATTTCATTGAATTGCTGCGCAGTTGCTTCGTGCATCCATCGCCTCCGTCAATCATCAAAATGGACATGATCATCTGCTGTTCCTTTGGATTTTTGTTTCTCGGCCTGCTGCTTGAACGCTTTGTGCGCGCGAAACAGGAGGCCATATGATCTCGCTACGCGGCGTGAGCAAGACCTACAACACCAAAAGAGGAAAACGGGTGATCCTGGACGACATCAGCCGGGACTTTCCGCCGGGTGTAAACGTGGGCATCCTCGGGCGCAACGGCGCGGGAAAGTCCACCCTGCTGCGCATTATCGGCGGCGGAGAAAGTCCGGACACGGGCAAGGTCCTGCGTTCATCCAGGATATCCTGGCCCATCGGCTTTGCGGGCGGCTTTAACATGAAGCTCAGCGGCAGGCAGAATCTGCGCTTCATATGCCGTCTGTATGAGATAGAATACAAAGACATTGTTGATTTTGTTGCTGATTTTTCAGAGCTTGGCGAATATATGGACATGCCTGTATACACATATTCTTCAGGCATGCGCGCTAAACTTACCTTCGGCCTGAGCATGGCCTTTAATTTCGACTATTACCTCATTGACGAGGTGACCGCGGTCGGCGATGCCGTGTTCAAAAAAAAAAGCGAAGCTTTTTTTGATGCGCGGCGCAAAAACGCCACGCTTCTTGTTGTATCCCACAGCATGCTCACCATCAGACGATTCTGCGATCTGTTCCTGGTCCTGCACAAGGGCAGGCTGCTGGAATTTTCCAGCAACAAGGAAGCCGAACAATTTTACAATGAAGTGTGCTGCGGGCAGAAAAAATGACGAGTCCTAGAAAAATCATGGGCACCCTGCCCATGTCCCCCCTGCGCGAACGCTTGAAAAGGCTGTTCAGAAAAAAAGGACGCGGCGGCAGGCTGCTGAAAATATTTGTCTATTTTCCCACTGCCTTACTCGCCCTGTATCTTTTTGTGTTTTTTTCAGATATGTACGTCTCTGAATCGCAATTCGCAGTGCGCAGCAGTGACGGACTCAACATGCCCTCCGTGGCCGGGTTGCTGTTCCAGACCTCGTCCAGCACCATACTTGACGCTTTTATTGTCCAGGAGCACATCACCTCCATGGACATGCTGGAAAAGGTCGGCGCACGTATCGATTTGCGCAAGCATTTCAGCGACAGGAGCCGGGATATATATTCGCGCCTCAAGGAGGAGCCCACCCGGGAGGAAGAGCTTGAATACTGGCGCTGGATCGTGAGCGCGGCCTTTGATCTGGACCGGGGCTTCATCACCGTTAAGGTCAAAGCCTACACGCCGGAAATGGCCAAGGCGATCAGCGACGCCATCCTTGCCTGCAGCGAGGAGCTGGTCAACCAGATGAACGACAGGGCGCATCAGGACGCCTTGCGCCTGAGCAGGGAAGAAGTCGCCCTGGCGGAAAAACGCCTGGTGGACGCCCAGATCGCCATGCAGCGTTTTCGCGACGACAAGTCCATTCTGGATCCCTCCCTTGTGGCCCAAGGGCTGGAAGGGGTGATCGCCACCCTTGAGGCTGAGGCGGCCCAGGCCGAGGCGGAATTATTGGCCGCGTTGCGGGTCATGCGGGAAAACAGCCCCCGGGTGCAGATCCTGAAAACAAAACTGCAGGCGCTTCGTGAACAACTGGTCTCGGAACGGGCGCGCCTGTCCGGCCTGGACAAGGACGGCACCTTAAGTTCCGTGATGGGCGATTACACCCAGCTGATAACAGAGGAAAAATTCGCTCAGGAGCAGTTGGTCACCGCCATGTCCGCCCTTGAAAGCGCGCGCCTGCGGGCTGTGTCCCAGTCGCGTTACATCGTGCCCTTTCAACCGCCCACGCTGCCGCAGGAAGCCACCTATCCGAGGCCCGTGCTCTTCACCATTTTCGGCTTTTTCGCCATGCTCATCCTGCTGGGCATCTGTTCACTCATCATTGCCGCCATCAAAGACCATATGGAGGTTTAGATGCGATACGCCCCTTTCTTCCTCCTGATCCTTGTGCTTGCGCTCTATGCGACCATGGCCGTGTGCGCCCAGCCCACTTATAACGGCGGCAATACCGAAGCGGGCGCGCCCCGCCCCCTGCAACAGGGGAGCTCACCTTCCACCGTGCCGTCAGAAACAGCCATAGCGCCGAATATTCCTTCGGGACAGGGCGGGGCCTATACGGGAATGCCCCGGGACAGCTACGTCCGCCCGCCCTCTGGCTACGCGCCTGTGCCCCCTGGCTACGGCCCGAACCCCTTGTACATGCCGGGCAAAACCCTGAATACGGGCAGGCCCTTTACCGGCAGCCCGGCCTGGATGCAGGAGGGGAGCATCCCCTACCAGGGCGGCATGTACCCCCCCTTTGGCGCGAATCTGTTTCAGGGCTATTTTGCCGGAACCTACTATGAAGGCATGAATGAAAACTACATCATCACGCCCGGGGACCGCATCCTTGTTCATATATGGGGGGCGCACGCATATAGCGACACACTCATGGTGGACCAGCAGGGCAATATCTTTCTCCCCGAAGTTGGCCCCGTCAATGTCGCCGGCATGCGGCACAGCCAGTTGCAGGGCAAGGTGCGCTCCTTTATCGCCTCCACCTTCACGAGCAATGTGGAGGTTTACGTCAACCTGCTCACCGCCCAGCCCGTTGCCGTGTATGTGACCGGCTTTGTGCAAAGGCCGGGCCGCTACGCCGGGGGCATGAGCGATTCCGTGCTGTATTATCTGGACCGGGCGGGCGGGATCATCCCGGACCGGGGCAGTTACCGGGATGTAAAGATTCAGCGCCACAACAGCACCGTAGCCACAGTTGACCTCTACGCCTTTATCCTGAGCGGGCAGATCAGGGGCGGACGGCTGCAGGATGGCGATGTCATCGTCGTCGGTCCCAAAGGGGACAGTATAATTGCCGACGGCCTTATCCCGCAGCACGCCAGCTTTGAAATCAAAGGCAAGGGCGGAGCACGCGGGGATGAACTCATCGCCCTTGCGGCTCCCCTTCCGGCGGTGTCACACGTGAGCGTACGCGGCACCAGGAACATGGTGCCCTTTCACGTGTATCTTACCCTTGACGGGTTCAAGAAATTTCACCTCACCGGCAGTGACAGGATTGAATTCCTGGCCGACAGGCCGGGGGACAGCATCATGGTTTCCGTTAGTGGTTCCACCCTCGGAGCCACGCATTATCCGGTCAGACGCAACACAACCTTGCGCACCCTTCTCGCCCATGTGCCTGTGGATTCCGAACTGAGCAACCTTTCAGGCATTTATCTCAAACGCAAAAGCGTGGTCGAACAGCAGCGCAAAGCCATCCACGACGCCTTGCGCCGCCTGGAGTCTTCAGTGCTGACAGCCACTTCGGCCAACCAGGAGGGCGCGGCCATCCGGGTGGAAGAGGCGAAGCTGGTGCAGGATTTCGTGCGCAGGGCCGCTCTGGTTGAGCCGGACGGCGTTGTGGTGGTCACCCGGAACGGCGTGACTGCGGATATTGCCCTTGAAGACGGCGACGAGGTCGTCATTCCGCAAAAATCCGATGTGGTGCACATCAGCGGCGAAGTCATGATCCCCAAGGCTGTTGTCTATGTAAAAGGCCAGACTGTACGAAAATATATTACCGAAGCCGGGGGACTCACGGACAGGGGCGACTCGAGCAATATTCTGGTCGTGCACCCCAACGGCGAGATCGCCGAAGCTGGGAGCACGAAAATCCTGCCCGGCGACATGCTGCTGGTCATGCCCAAATACGATAGCAAGGGCTTCTCCATATTCAAGGATATCATGCAGGTCATTTACCAGCTTGCCATTTCAACAAAGGTTATCTTGTCATAGAGCAGTTTACCTTTGAAATATTTGCTTGACGGCGAGCAAAGCTCTCCCACAAGCATTTCAGGGCAAGGATTTGAGGACAAAGCCTTGCAGAGCAAATACACTTTTTCAAAGTGAATTTGCTCCAGCCCCAGAGGGGCGGGGCGCCGCCCGGGCTGCGGCCAGGGAGAAGGACCTACCTTGGGCACTACGATTTTGGTATGCGCCAGTGCTGACTTTTTACCGGTTCCGGATGTGGGCGGCAGCCGCATCCGGAACCTTGGCCTTGATACGCGCCAAAACAGCGTAAAGGCCCTAGGCCGCCAAGTCCTTGCCCACGGCTTCGGGCTGCCTGCATAATGACGGGCAACCCCTTTCAACAATCAGGCCATCGGGGCCCTTACCTTAAAACGTATCGAAAGAATAATGCATAGATCAAAAAAACCGAACCAGGAACCCATTGCCATCATAGGCGCATCCTGCCGCTTTCCCGGCGGCGCGAACGGTCTTGGGGCCTACTGGCGTTTACTGGAAAACGGCACTGACGCCGTGACCGAACTTGGCGCGGAGCGCTTTTCCCTTGAGCGTTTCTGCAGCGCCGACAGGGAGTTGGCTGGACATAGCTACACACGCGCTGCAGGCGTTCTTGAAAATATCAAGGACTTTGACCCCGACTTCTTTGGCATTTCACGCAAAGAAGCCGCGCATATGGATATCCAGCAGCGTCTGGTTCTGGAAGCGGCCTGGGAAACCATGGAATCGGCCCATCTGCTCCCGTCGGACATACAGGGCTCGGACACGGCCGTTTTCATCGGGGCTTCCAATGTGGACAACAGCCTGCAGGCGCCGGACGACCCGGAGGTCACTTCCGCCTATTCCATGACCGGTTCCAATCTGAGCATCATCTCGAACAGGCTGTCCTATTTCTTTGATCTTCACGGCCCGAGCATGACCATCGACACTGCCTGCTCTTCTTCGCTGGTGGCCGTGCATGAGGCCTGCCAGTGCCTGCGTTACGGCAAGGCGGACATGGCCCTGGCCGGCGGAGTGAACGCCCTGATCGCGCCCTATGCCTTTATCGGCTTTTCACGCGCCCGCATGCTCTCTCCGGATGGGCGCTGCAAGGTCTTTGACGCGTCCGGCAACGGATACGTGCGCAGCGAAGGGGTCGGCATGATTCTGCTCAAGCCCCTTGGCGCGGCCCTGAAAGACGGCAACGCCATCCTCGGGCTCATCGCCGCCTCAGGCGTGAATTCCGACGGCCGCACCACGGGCATTGCCCTGCCCAATACCGAGGCCCAGGCCGCGCTGCTGACGCGCGTATACGACGGCTTCGGCCTGGACAGAAAGAAACTGGTTTATATGGAAGCGCACGGCACCGGCACAGCGGCCGGGGATCCTCTGGAAGCCCTGGCCATCGGCAAGGTGCTCGGCAAAGCGCTGCAAGGGCTGCGCCCCCTGCCTGTGGGCTCGGTCAAAAGCAATATCGGGCACCTTGAATCCGCCTCGGGCATGGCCGGTTTGCTGAAAAGCCTGCTGGTGCTGCAACAGGGCGAGGCACCCGCCAATCTGCATTTTCATACCCCAAATCCGGATATTGATTTTACCGGGCTGAACCTGTTCGTGCCCACACAACTGACCCGCCTTGCCGATGCGGGTGGGGAGGAGCTTGCCGGGATCAACTCCTTCGGCTTTGGCGGCACCAACGCCCATGTTGTCTTGCAAAAGGCCCCCAAGCGCCCGGTCAGACGTTTTGCGGCCAGGCGCGGCGCCGTTCCGCCACCCATATTTTTGTCCGCAAAAAGTCCGGCAAGCCTGTGTTCCTATGCCGAATCCCTGGCCCGGAGCCTGGACAACAGCACTGCCGCCCAATGCTATGACAGCGCGGCCACCCTGGCCCTGAGCCGTACGGTGCATCCCGTGCGTTCCTTGATCCAGGCCGGCACGGTGCAGGATATATGCGCGCAATTGCGCAGAATCGCCAAAATCCAGGATCAGACAAAGCTGCCGGCAGCCGTTGTCAGCCCCCTGCTCCCGGGCAAAGGGGTCTTCGCCTATTCCGGCAACGGCAGCCAGTGGCTGGGCATGGGCACGGCGCTGCTGCGCGAGAATGCGCTCTTTCGGCAGGGCCTTGAAAAGGTGGACGCGCTCCTTTGCCCCTTGCAGGGCTGGTCGCTTATGGATGTCTTCCACAACCCGCAGGCCCACGCCGAGACCTTCGAGCATACGGAAAAATGCCAGTCCATGCTTTTTGCCATGCAGGTCGCCCTGACCGAATCCTTCGCCGCACAGGGTCTGTATCCTTCGGCCGTTATCGGGCACAGCGTCGGCGAACTTGCCGCAGCCTGGGCTTCGGGCGCCCTCAGTCTGGAAGATGCCGTCAGGGTCCTTTACATGCGCAGCAAGCTCCAGGGGCCCATGCGCGGCTCCGGGGCCATGGCGGTGGCCAATATGTCCATGGAAAAAGCCGCCGCGCTCCTCGCGGACTACGGCGAATCCATCGAGATCTCCGCTGAAAACACGCATAACTCCCTGACCCTGTCCGGCCAGGAACGCCCCTTGCGCGCCTTTGTGGATCAGTGCAAGCGGCTGCGCGTCGCGGCGAAGATGCTGCGCATCCCCTATCCCTTTCACACAAAGGCCATGGACGGCATCCGCGCGGACTTTCTGGAGGGCCTCAAACAGCTCCGCCCCCGCAAGGCAAAGATTCCCTTTTTCTCCACGGTCACGGGAGAGCAGTTCACGGGTCTTCTGGACAAGGAATACTGGTACCGGAACATCCGCCAGCCCGTGCTCTTTGCCAGAGCTATTGAAGCGGCCTTTGAACAGGGTTTTCGCCTGTTCCTTGAAGTCGGCCCCAGCCCCATCCTGCGTTCGTACATGCGCGATCTTTTCCGCCAGGAGAGCGTGCCGGTGTCTGTCACGCCCACGCTCTTCAATAATGATAACGAAGTAGAAGACTTTGCCGGCGCCTGGAAAAATGCCTGGGAGAACGGCTGGGCCCTTGATCTGAAACGGCATTTTCCCTTGCCGCATGAACGCGTGACCCTGCCCGCCTACGCCTGGAATCGCGAGTTTACCTGGCCCGAGGACACGCCGGAAAACAGGGGACACCTCAAGGCGGCAAGGGTGCACCCTCTGCTGGGCTGGAGCCTGCCGGGCAAAGCGCATGTTTTTGAAAATACTCTGCTCCCGGCTGATTTTCCCTGGCTGGGCGACCATGTGGCCGGCGCCGGAGCGGTGTATCCGGCCGCCGCATTTCTGGAAAGCATGCTGGCTGCCGCCCGGCAGGTCTACCCGGAGCAGCAGTCCGCCCTTGAACGGATAACCATCTTTCGCCCCCTGCCCCTGGCCGACAGCGCCCCCAAGGTGGTCCGCCTCGGCGTGGACCGGGAAGACGGCGGCCTGCTCATGGAGGCTCGGCAGCATATGAGCGCCGAACCCTGGGGCCGCTATGCAAGAGCGCGCATAGTCCCTTCGGCGGACAGCCCGGGCGACGCCGGCTTTTCCCTTGAAACGCCGGAGCATTTCGGGATCATTGTCAGCAAGCGGGATTTGTATAATACGGCAAGCCGTTTCCTGCTGCACTACGGGCCGGCTTTTCAAACCGTTGCCCGGGCCTGGAGCCGCCCCGAACCGGAACACCCGGAAGTGCTGGTGCAATTTGAGGAACCCGTGCCCGAGAGCGTTGCCGGCATGCTTATCCCGCCGCCCCTTATCGACGGCGCCCTGCAGTCGCTGTTCATCCTGCTTTCAGCGCAGTACAAGGGGCAGGTGCGGGCTTACCTGCCCGTCAACTTTGAACGGGTCATCATGTTTGAAAGCGGCAAACCGCGTTTTGCCCATGCAAAACTGGAGCGGGTCAGCCCCCGCTCCGTGGTGGCCACATTCAGACTCTTTGACGGCATGGGCAAGACCTTGCTCATACTGCGCAACTGCCGCTTTCGCCGTGCGGCCTGGCTGGAACACGAAAGGGCCGCCTCCAGCCCCTACAGCGTCATGCTCGTCCCTTCGCCCCATCCTGATTCCGTCTCGCCCCTGAGCGGCATAGCCACAGGGGACATGGCCGTAGAAGCGCAAAAATGCATAAGCGATACAGCGGCCAGGACCAACGCGGAAACCGGACAGGGCACGCACCCCTATCTGCTGTTGCAGCTTGCCGCCCTGACCTACGCCCATGAGCAGGTCTTTCAATTTCTCGGCCCCCAGAGCAAGCATCGCGGTATCGAGGATCTGCTGGAATCGGGACTGCTGCACCCCAGCCAGGAGCTCTGGTTCCAGGCCCTGCTGGAACGACTGGAAAACGCTGACCTTGTCGTGCGCCAGAATGAACGCATCCAGGTCCAGGCCCCCAAAAACACGGTCAATGCCAAAACCCTGTGGCGAACCCTTGTGAGCAACGCGCCCGGCTACCTGCCCGAGGCCGTGCTGCTTTCGCATATCGCCGGCAACATGCGCGACATACTGGCGGGCAGGTATGCGGGCGAGGAACAATCCATCCTGCCGCAAAAACTGGTCCGCCAGTATTTTTCCTCCTCTTCTTCCCTGCGCCCTTTTACCGTGGCCGCCAAACACTGCCTCAAAGCCGTGCTGAGCACCGGAAAAAGCGGAGATCTGCTGAATATTCTGCATATTGCCGATGAGCCGGCGGCAATGCTCCCCGATATCCTTCCTTTTCTTGCCGCGCACCCCTGCCGCTGGGTGGTGGCCGAGCGGGACGAGGTCAGCGCCGAGGCCCAGGCCATGCGCTTCAGCACCGAACCAAGCCTCAGCTTTGGGGCCCTTGAGCTTGAGGACCCGGCAGAGGAGCACATCGGCCGCTACCACTGCATTTTCATGGCCTGGACCCTGCACAGCCGTTTGAACAGCGCCAGGGTGCTGGAACGCTGCCGCGACATGCTGGCTCCGGGCGGGGTGATCTGCCTTCTGGAGCATTGCCCGGATATGTTCACGGACCTTGTCTTTGGCAGCTCCCCTGCATGGTGGGCCGCGTCTCCTGAAAACAGCCTGCCCGTCCCGCTGATGCAGGAAACGGATTACTGGCGGGAAAGCCTGGAAAAGGTCGGGTTTGCGGCATGCGTCGGCATCGGAGGCATGAATGAAGGCTACGGCTCCGCCTGTCTGCTTTTCGGACGAAAATCCGCCCCCCAGTCCGGACAGGCCGATGCGAACAGGACACAAGCCGCCCGCCCGGACAAAAGTGAGCAACAGAACCCCGAAATAGAAAAACAGGCTGAAAAAAATACGCCAGCTCCTGTCTGCCTGATCATCAGCGGGCCTGAAGACTCGGAAAGCGCGGCACTGGCCCGGGCCCTGCACGGGAAACTGCTGGAAGCGGAAATGGAATGCGCCATCGCAAGCTGCCCCGCTGCCGGCCCGGAAGAGACGGACGCCGGGGACGCATGGCTGGCATCGCTGCAGGAGCGTATGCAGGGCTGGGCCGACCGGCAACTCCAGCTGATATTCGCGGCAGGCTATGATACAAGAGAAGATTTGCGCCTGGAAGAACTGGCCGCGATACAGCAGCAGGGCCTTTTTGCCCTTTGCGCCGTGGCCAGGGCCTGGGATCGGCTGCGCACGGACACGCGGCTTTTTGTCATTACGGGCGGCGCTTTGACCGACGGCGCCCCCGACGTTCTGCCCGTACCCAGCCAGGGGGCGCTCTGCGGCTTTGCCCGGGTACTCGGCAATGAGTTGCGGGCTCTGCGTTGCACGGTCATTGACGCGCATGGGGCCATACTTGAAAGCAAGGGCCGCATTGCCGCACTGGCCAGGGAGCTGTTGCGCCCGACCGATGAAAATGAAATCGTGCTCACCGCCAATGCCCGCTATGTGCCTCGGATGAAACGTTTTACCCCCAGAACGGACAGCGCCGCCGATGCGGAAACGTCCGGCGCCCTTTTAACCTTTGACAGCCCCGGGCGTTTGCAGAACCTGTACTGGAAAAGCATGCCGCTGCCCAAGCCCGGCCCCGGAGAAGTCTGCGTCGAAGTGCGCTATACAGGGCTGAACTTCCGGGATGTGATGTGGTCCATGGGCATGCTTCTTGATGAAGCGCTGGAAAACGGCTTTTCCGGTCCGACCATGGGCATCGAGTGTTCCGGCATCATCCGCTCCGTGGGGCAGGGGGTTACAGGCTGGAAACCCGGAGACGCGGTGCTGGGCTTTACGCCGGCCGGTTTTTCCTCCCATGTGCTGACCAGAGCCACGGCCATTGCCCGCAAACCGGACAACATCAGCCTTTCCCAGGCAGCCACCATCCCCGTGGCCTTTATCACAGCCTGGTACAGTCTCAAGCACCTGGCCAGGATGCAGCCCGGGGAACGGATACTCATTCACGGCGCCGCCGGAGGGGTGGGGCTTGCGGCGGTGCAGATAGCCGCGCACCTTGGCCTTGAAGTGCACGCCACTGTGGGCTCGGCTGAAAAACGCAGCTTTTTGCGCAGCCTCGGCGTCAGCAATTTGTATTCCTCCCGCAGCCTTGCCTTTGCGCAGGAAGTTATGGACAACACCCAGGGGCAGGGGGTGGACGCTGTTTTGAACTCCCTGGTCGGAGAAGCCATCCCGGCCGGCCTGTCTGTCCTGCGCCCCTTTGGTCGTTTTATCGAACTGGGCAAACGCGACTTTTACGCCGATACACCCATGCGGCTCCGGCCCTTCAGCAATAACCTCTCCTATTTCGGCGTCGATGTGGATCAACTGATCATCCATCAGCCGGAGCTTGCCCGGACCCTCTTTGCCGAACTGATCGCGCTTTTCGCCGAGCGCAAACTGGCCCCCCTGCCCCATACCCTGTACCCGGTAACGCGCACCGTGGATGCTTTTCAGGCCATGCAGCAATCGGCGCATACAGGCAAACTGGTTGTTTCCCTGGCCGGGGCGGCCTCCATCGCCAAAGCGCCGGAAGAAACACAGATCAAGCTGAAGCTGCGGCCCGACGCCAGCTATCTTGTCAGCGGCGGCACTGGCGGCTTCGGCCTTGCTTCGGCCCTGCGTCTGGCGCGCAGAGGGGCCAAGCACCTGTTGCTGCTCAGCCGCAACGGGGTAAAGGACGAAGAATCAGCCGGGCTTATTGAAGAAATGCGCGCCAACGGCGTACAGGTCACCATAGCCAGAACCGATGTGGCGGATCAGGTCAAATTGCAGCGCTGCCTGGACAAAGTGCTCAAGCAGATGCCCCCCTTGCGGGGGCTCATTCACGCCGCCACAATCCTTGATGACGGCCTGGTCACCGGCCTTACGCCCGAACGCATCGCCAGGGCCCTTGAAGCGAAAAGCCTGGGGGCCTGGAACCTGCACCTTCTGACCAAAGACATGCATCTGGACTTTTTCACTCTCTATTCCTCCGCAACCACTCCTTTCGGCAATCCCGGACAGGCCGCGTACGTGGCCGGCAACTGCATGCTGGAAAGCCTGGCCGCCTGGAGGCGGTCCCGGGACCTGCCCGCCCAGGTCATCGGCTGGGGCGCCATCGGAGACACCGGCATGATCACCCGGAACCCCAAGGCCCGGGACATGCTGCTGAAAGTGCTCGGCATCAGCCCGACCTCATCCAAAGACGCTTTGTACTGGCTTGAACATTGTATCGCCACGGATATCGGCACAAGCTACTACTTCGGGTTGGACTGGCAAAGCAGAGCGGATATCCCGATACTGTCCGCTCCGCGTTTTTCCTGTCTGCGTCCCGGGGGCTCTTCCAGCCACGACTCGGGCGGCCCCTCCCTTGAGGACATTCGCGCGCTGCCGCCCAAAGAAGGACAGAAGCTCCTTGCTTCTCTTCTGATTGCGGAAATCTCCCATGTGCTGCGTCTGCCCAAGTACAGGCTGGCGCCCGACGCCCTGCTCGTTGCGCAGGGCATGGATTCCCTGATGGGCGTGGAACTGGGCATGGCCATTGAACAGAAGTTCGGGCTCACGGGCTACAACCTTGCCCTTTCGGAAAAAACCACGGCCATCAGCCTTGCCGAGTCCCTGTACGCGGCCATTTGCGGCTCGCAGGAGCAGGGGGGCGGCAGCGGGCAGGGTTCTGACGAAGAAATGGTGCAAACCCTTGCCCAAAAGCATGGCGTGCTGCTTTCGGAGCAGGAAAGCGACGCTGTGCTGCAGGGCATGAAAGAGGAACAGGATGGCAACTGAAAAGGACTCCATGTTCGGCCTTGACCCAACGGAGCAGAAACGGCTTTTTGAGCAGTTGCAGCCGGCGCAGCGCAAAAGGTCCCAGACGCAAACGCGGCAGCGGCGCGATTTGGCCCCGGTGCCCGAGCGCTTTGGGCGCATTAATGAACTTCCGGAATACAAACAGCTGCTGGTCCATCAGGTCATTGCCGAAAAAATGGATATTCTCAATCCATTTTTTACCTGCCATGACGGTCGGGCAGCGGGGCGAACGCAAATCAGCGGAGAAGAATTTCTCAATTTCGCCACCTATGATTATCTGGGACTGAACGGGCATCCAGAAGTCAATGCCGCCGCTGCCGCAGCCATGGAAGCGCACGGCACTTCCGCCGGCGCCAGCCGCCTGGTTGCCGGGGAGCGTCCGCCCCACATCAGGTTGGAAAAACTTCTCGCAGAAACATTTTCTGTCGATGCCGCCCTGAGCTTTGTCAGCGGCCACGCCACCAATGTCTCCACCCTGGCCACCCTGCTCGGGCCCAGGGATGCCGTGTACCACGACGCCCTGGCCCACAATTCCATTATCACCGGCGCCATTTTGTCGGGCGCCAAGCGCTATTCATATCCGCACAACGATTGCGAGGCCCTGGACCGCCTGCTCGGCCAGACGCGCTCCGAGCACGAACGGGTGGTCATTGCCAGCGAAGGCCTGTTCAGCATGGACGGCAGCGTGCTCAAACTTCCGGAGCTGCTTGAAATAAAAAAGAAATACACCTGCTTTCTCATGGTGGATGAAGCGCATTCCCTCGGAGTGCTCGGCGCAACAGGCCGGGGCTGCGCCGAACACTTTGGCGTGGATCACCGGGAAGTGGACATCTGGATGGGCACCCTGTCAAAAACCCTGTGCGGCTGCGGCGGCTTTATTGCCGGAAGCGCCGAGCTCATCCAGTTGCTCAAGTTCCGGGCGCCCGGCTTTGTGTACAGCGTGGGCATGCCCCCGCCCATAGCGGCGGCCTCGGCCAAAGCCATCGAGATCATGTTGCGCGAACCCGAGCGCACGGCAAAAATCCGTGAAAAGAGCGCCTTTTTCCTGAAAGAGGCCAAAAATCGCGGCCTGAACACCGGCTATGCCGAAGGTTACGCCATCATCCCGATCATTGTGGGCAACTCCCTTGTGGCCGGTATTCTGGCCGCCGCCATGTTCAGGCGCAAAATCAATGTGCTGCCGATAATATACCCCGCGGTTGAAGAAGGAATGGCCAGACTGCGCTTTTTCCTGTCTGCGGTGCATGATGAACAGGACTGCCTCAGCGCCCTTGACGCCCTGGTCGAAGAATTGCCCAAGGCTTTGAAAAAGGTCGGCTAAATACCGCCAAGGATAGCAATGTTTACCTTTCAGATAGCCACCCCCGACGATGCGGACCAGATTGCCCAGGTACTGATTGACGCCAGCGAAGGCATTGCCGAACGCCTGTTCGGTGGTCTGGTGCCCGGACTCAACAGCGCTTTTCTGCTCTCGGCGGCCCTGCTCAGGGGGGAAGAGCCCTATCTTATCGACAACATCATCAGGGCGAAACGTGAAGATGAAATCATCGGCCTGCTTTTCTCCTATCCGGCTGACGAGCACAAGGTGCCCGCCCTGCTGGAGAGCTTTGTCTCCGCCAAACGGCTGAACCCTGTGCGTCCCCTGCTTGAAAGCAGTATTCCCGGCACCTTGTTCATCAACACCTTCTGGTGCCTGCCGGAACTGATGGACACCAGCTTTTCCGAAGCCATAATGGTCGAAGCCCTCAGCCGCTATCGCGACCTTGGCCTTGAAGGGCTGAGCACCTTTTGCTGGAACGACAATGAACAGCGCCTGCGCTTTTTTGCCCGGCACGGATTCACCATTGCGGAACATCTCCCGCCAGAGCTTGTCCCCCTTGAAGGGCACTGCCTCGGCGCCTCGATCATGCACAGGAAAAAAGGGCGATGATCTCAACTGCGGACAGGCAAGACAGTTTTCTCCTGGGGCAAAAGCCTGAACAAGCATTGCGCATCCTGGTCATGTGCGGCAATGAGGCCGCTCCTGTGGCAGCCGCCAACATATACGCCGGGCTTCTTGGCGCACATGAACTGCGCTTTCTTGAGGAACGGACGCTTTCGCCCGGGCGGATCCGCGCCTTTTCCGTCCGGCGCCTGCGAAGCAAGGGGCTGAGTTCTCTTCTTTCCTCCTATCTTCTATATATACATCATTTTCTGCGCCCGCTCAAAAAGGAAGAACGCCGTTACAAGCCCCTGCTCACGGTGTCCGACTTCAGCCGTAACCCCCGGGTTGAAGCCTGTATCAACGACTTTCAACCGCAAATCATTATCATCGGCTTCTGCGGGCTTCTGGACGCGCGCTTTCTGACCCGAATCCGCAAAGGCACCCGGGCCGTCATATACAACACTCATCCGGGCATAAATCCCAGATACCGTGGCTTTGGCAATATCTGGGCCTTTTATGAAAACAACCCGGCCTGCACAGGCTACACCATCCACGAGGTGGATGCGGGCATTGATACGGGCAGGCGCGTTGCGGTGCGGACCATAGACTTCACCGGGGTACCCTTTGCCTATATGGATGTGCACGCGGCGCGCATTGCCGCCGGGCAGCTGTCGCGCTTCATTCTTGGACAGGAGCGTCCCGAAATCCCCCCGCAGTTTCAGAATCTGCCCTCAGCCTGCTACGGCGTCCCCGGCTATGGCGTCTACCGCAAGGCCCGCGCCATATACCACTCCCTTTTCCCCAAAAGCGCAAGGCGTCCGGAACCCGGGCCGCAAAGACCGAACCCGGATACTCCATGAGCTTCACGGCAAAAATCCTGGAGTACGCTTGCTCTGACAGCCTGCGCCTTGGTCTGTGTTTTTTTCTTTCCGCGCTTATATATGTCCTGGCGCAACGCCTTGATCGCGCCCTGGCGCTCAAGGGGGCAATGCGGGAGGCAGAGCCGCCTGAACGCGGCGCTCCCCGTCTGGCCGGCGATCTGATTGCCTGTCTGGCCGGCCTTGCCGCCAGCGCCCTTTTCCTGCTGCTTAGCGCAAGGCCCGTCATGTCCCTGCTGCTCGCCGCCGCCCTGATAACGCTCCTGCTCGTCCTGAACCGGGCCAAGGAACAGGTGCTCAGGGAGCCGCTGGTGCTTGCGGACGCATGGCTGCTGCGGCAGATATTCCGTTACCCGGAAATGTATTTTCCCTTTTTGCCCATGAAGGCCATCGCCCTCGGACTGCTGGGCCTTGCCGCCTGTCTCGCCCTTCTTGTCCTGGCCGAAAGCCCGGTACCCGCCCTACGCTCCGCTTGCGGCATCAGCCTGCTCCTGCTGCTCTTCGCCGCTCCGATCCTTGCCCTGATCCTGATGCGCCACGGCCGCCTGCAAAGCCTGGCCCGCTTCCTGCTCCGACGCTGCCCGGTGAGTCACGAAGCGGCCAGGGACGCACGCGACAACGGAGCCCTGGCCGCCGCCCTGCTCCATCCCGTGTGGGCGGGACTGTCGGAAAAAGAACACACAAAAGACATCCTTGACTTTCGCGTCCGCCCCGCCGCCTCCAAGTGGCCCCCGGCCTTTGAGCGCACGTTGCTTCAGATACCGCAACTGCCCCTTGAACGGCGCCCGCATTGCATCCTGGTGCAGGCGGAGTCCTTTTGCGATATCCGCGAACAGCTGCCCGAGGCGCAGGCCTCGGCCCTGAAGCACTTTCTTCCCAACTGGGATGCGCTCAAGGCCAGAGGGCAGAGCCTGCCCACGCCCAAAGACGCCTTTGGGGCCTATACCATGCGCACGGAGTTTTCCATGCTCACGGGCCTCGGGCAAAAAGACCTCGGCCCCTTTGCCTTCAACCCCTATCTGCTGGCGGGCAAACGCCCCCTGTGGTCCCTGGCCCGCCACCTTGCGGACGCCGGCTATGAGACCCTGTGCGTGCACCCCTACCACAAGAACTTTTTTCGCCGGGACCGGGTGATGAAGAACCTGGGCTTCGAGCGTTTCCTGGATATCGCGGACCTGAGCGCCCTGGAGCGCTTCGGCCCCTACACCAGCGATCTTGCCCTTGGCCGGCATATCCGCCGGGAACTGAGCAGGGCCGCCGGACCCGTGTTCGTATTTGTGATCAGCATGGAAGCACACGGCCCCTGGCCCGATGAGCGGCTGACGGACGAGGAGATCGCGCAATGTCTGCCGGATCTGGACCGGCGCCCCTTCAGCCGGCAGACCCTGATCTATCTCTGCCACCTGCGCCATATGGATATGCTTTTTGGCCTTTTGCAGGAGCCCTGTGCGGATAAAGGGGGGCGTGAGCGCGAAAGCCTGCTCTGGCCATATGGCGACCATGCCCCGGGCCTGGCGATTTTTTCGTAAAAAACTCCGCGCCCATCAGGGTCTATTTTTGGCATGCGCTCAAAATCTGAAACAGATTGCGGAGCATGCGCACGCTTCTGCCGCAATCGCTCTTTTGTGTCAGCCGAAAAACAGCGGCAGCGCCCGCAGCGGAAAGACCTTTTCATAGCGCCTGCCGCGATAATGAAACACGCTATCAATGCCGTTTACCCGCAGCGTGAGCAGCTTTGCGCCCTTTGGCAGGCGAAAATCCAGCCGGCATTCGGTCAGGAAGGGATGCCCGAGAAGCTCCTTGCCCAGGCAGTGTCGCGCAAGGGGCTGGCAGGCGCTGCCGTCAACGGCCAGCTCTTCTTCGCTGACCATAGGCGCCGTATAGGTCAGGGACAAACGGCGCCTTATCGGATTATAGCCTGAAATCCGGACAAGACAGCAGGACATGGGCCGGTCTTTGAAGCAGACGAGCACGGCGTCCTTCATAACTGCATCAAATCGCTTGATCCCCTTGTCTGTTTCCAGAATCACCCGGTCATCTATATAAGAAAAGACCTGCCGCAGCAGGGTGAAGAACTCCTGCTGTTCGGCGGGGGACAGCACCTGTTTGATGGGGAAGGGTCCGAGCAGCAGGCGCAGATAGACCATACAGTTATACAGAAAAGTCCATTGCATGGCTTCCGGGATGCATCCATGCCGCGCCATGCGCTGCTCAAGCAGTGGAATATGCGATTGGCGAAAAAGGTCCAGATAGGATACTTTGCTGCGCTGCCCCAGATCAAGATTGGATGTGCCGGCTTTGCGTTTGCGGTAAAAATAGCGGGCCTCGCCGACATAGGCCAGCCTGCCCGCTTGCCCGTCATGCAGAAAGCGGAGCATGAGGTGAGCGTCTTCAAAGCTGAGCCAGCGCCGCTCGTCAAAGAGCAGGCCGGACGCGGCCAGCATCATTCGGTTCAAAAATGCGGAATTGACTGATAACTGCACGGCCTTGGGGGCGCCGCAGTCCAGAATGCGCTCAGAGGGGAAAAAGCGATGCCTCAGGGGATGGGTATCCCTGAAGGTCCGGTCCTGTTCAAAATAGAATATATAGTTGCAGGCAAGAACTTTGATCCGTTCATCAGCGGGCGTCTCCCTGTGCTGTCTGCGCAAAAAATCATCCGCCACGCTAAAGAAGTCGCAGGCAATAAAGTCGTCCGGATCAAGAAAGATCACCCAGGGCTCTGTGACCAGGGAGAGCCCACTGTTCCTGGCCGCCCCAAGGCCGCTGTTTTCCTGATATATATAGCGAATATTATCGGGAAAACGCTCCTGCCAGCGTCTGATGATGGCGGCGGAATCGTCTGTTGAGCCGTCATCCACCAGGATCAGCTGTATATGCCGGGAAAAATCCAGGGTCTGACCCGTGAGGCTGCGAAAAAAACAGTCCAGATAGGGGGCGACATTGTAGACGCTGGTGACAACAGAGTAGGTATGGGCTCCGTCAAAGCGCTTCTTCCGCCACAGGCGTTTGAGCCGCAGCAGATAGCCCGGTTTACGGCTCATACAATACAGATAGATGCAAACCTTACCGAGACGCTTAAGCAGTGTTGACATGCATATCCTTGTGCGCCTTGCCCTTTGTACGAAAAGGCGGCGGTTGCTCAAAAAACGCAACTGGGGTAGGACACAGTAAACTCACGCTTGCTGCCGCATTCTCTCTTTTATGGACCCACCATGTCTCTTCTCCGTCCACTGTCCATCTTTCTGCGCAACTTTCTGGTAAAGCAGCATCCCTATTTTCCTGTTGCGCCTCTTACGGTGAAATTCGCACTCCCCTTGAAGGCAGACTCTGCACCTCGCTCCGACAGGCTCCTAGCTCCCGGTTCG
>JAJDJN010000119.1 GCA_030267245.1 Desulfovibrio sp. OttesenSCG-928-A18 | reverse complement strand
TAGCCCTCCCGCCGCCCGCAGGCTTTGAATACCGGCGGGTCTTGAAAAAAGAAAAGCCGATCAACCTGGAAATTACCAAGGATGCTCATGTTGCGAGTGCTTGTTGTGCTTCCCCTGTACGGCGGTTCGCTGCCGGTGGGGCGCTTTTGCATTGAGGGGCTGCGGGAGGCCGGCTGCCTGGTGGAAAGCTTTGCGGCCCCATCATTCTATGGCGCGTATTCGGCGCTGAACGAACTCAAGGTACGCCCGGACCGCCTCGGGGCCCTGCAGAACAGTTTTTTACAGGTACTGGGGCAGGCGGTTCTGGCCAAGGTGGAGGCCTTTGGGCCGGATCTCGTTCTGGCCATGGCCCAGGCTCCGCTCAGCCGCGTCACCCTCAAGCGCCTGCGCCAGGACAAGGTTGCCACGGCCATGTGGTTTGTGGAGGATTTCCGTCTGTTTACGTACTGGCGTGCCTTTGCGCCCCAGTACGATATTTTTGCCGTAATCCAGAAGGAGCCCTTTCTTTCGGAACTGCGGGCCATTGGGGTCGACAACGCCCTGTATCTGCCCCTTGCCGCCCTGCCGGACTTTCACCGCCCACTGCAACTCGGGCCGCAGGAAAAAAAAGAATTCGGCGCCGGGCTGTCCTTCATGGGCGCCGGTTATCCGAACAGGCGCAAGGCATTCGTGCAATTACGGGATTTCGGCCTGAAGATCTGGGGAACGGAATGGGACGACGCGCCCCTGCTGGCCCCGCTGCTGCAGCGCGGGGGCGCGCGGGTCAGCCCCGAAGACTGTGTGCGCATATATAATGGAGCGGACATCAACCTGAACCTGCACTCCAGCGTACAGGCGGACAGCCTGGTCAGCCATGGGGATTTCGTCAACCCCCGCACCTTTGAAATCGCTTCCTGCGGGGCCTTTCAACTGGTTGATGAACGCGAACTGCTGCCAGAACTATTTTCCGAAGACGAGATGGCTACCTTTTCGGACATGGACAGCCTGCGCGATGCCATCATCAGCTACCGGCAGTCGCCCGAAAAGCGGGCGGCCATGGCCGCCAAAGCGCGCGCCAGGGTGCTCGCGGAGCATAGCTACGCGGCGCGCATGCGCAGTTTGCTCGACTTTGCCCGGAGCCGGCTTACGGGCTTTGCACAGCGCAAGGCCGCCGCCTGGCCGGAAGAAATGCCCGAAGACATGCAAAAAGCCATGGATGCGCTTATGCACAAGCTGCATTTGCCCGAAAGCGCGGGCTTTGACGATATCGTCGCCGCCGTGCGGGCGGGCAACGAGCCCCTGGACGACGCCGAGGCCGCCCTGCTCTTTCTGGATGAATGGCGCAAGCTTTATCTGCGCTGAATCAGCCCGGATGTGCAAGCTGTAACTGCTCAGCGCCCCCGGTATTCCGCTTGCGGCGGCGGGGAATGGCGCAGGCTGCCCGCGCGCGGGCCGACGATTTCCGTACCGATGCCGGCATCTGTGAACAGTTCCAGCAAAATGCAGTTCTCAACCCGCCCGTCGATGATCATGGCTTTTTCCACGCCTTCCTGCAGCGCCTCCAGGCAGCACTTGACCTTGGGTATCATGCCCCCTTTCAAGGTGCCGTCCGCGAACAGCTCCCAGGTCTCATTCATGGACAGGGTCTTGATCAGTTGTCCGCCCCTGTCCAGGATGCCCGGAACGTCCGTAAGCAATAAAAGACGCCGGGCCTTGAGCGCGGCGGCAACGGCCCCGGCCACGGCATCGGCGTTGATATTGTAGGTGCCGCCCTCTTCATCCACTCCCGTGGGCGCGATAACCGGCACATAATCCTCGCGGGAGATGAGGTTCAGCAGCCCGGTATCCACGCCCATGACCTCGCCCACCCGTCCGAGGTCGATGATTTCGGGAGGCCGGTTCTCGCTGGTGAGCACCATCTCCATCTTTCTGGCCCGGATCAGCTGCCCGTCCTTGCCCGACAGCCCAACGGCGCTCGCTCCGGCCCTGTTCAGCCCGCTTACTATTTCCTTGTTCACCTTGCCCACCAGGACCATCTCCACCACATCCATGGTGGCGTCGTCGGTAACGCGAAGGCCCTCCCGAAAAGAGGATTCAATGTGCAGCTGCTGCAGCATGCCGCCAATCTGCGGCCCGCCGCCGTGCACAATGACCGGGCGCACACCGACATATTTGAGCAGGGCGATGTTCAGGGCAAAGGAGCGCTTGAGCGTTTCATCCTTCATGGCGTGGCCGCCGTATTTGACGACCACCACCTCCCCCCGGAACTGACGGATATACGGAAGACTTTCAATGAGCATGCGGGCCTGGGCCACATTGGATTCAAAAGCGGCTGACATGGCTGTATCCTTGGCAAGACTATACTCACTCATAAAACAGGCCCATGGCCCGTTTGGGGGACGCCCGGCCGGAAAATCCGGCAGCGCGCTCCCGCTGCCGCACACCATAATGAAAAGAATTGAAGACCGCAACGGGCGCGGCGGCGGGGCGTCAACCCTTTCCCGACAGGGCCGCCCGGTGGACAACCAGGAGCCTGTCGTAGCGCTATGCGCTCTGACAGGCTCCTAGAATATTTCAGGGTCCGTTCACAGCTTGAACACTCTATCAGGTTGATTACTCAATTTTTCTTTTTTCAACAAAAAAATATTCCCCCAGGCCTAAAGGCTTTGGCGGATATACCGATACGAACAGTAACACAGCCGGTGGCGTCATCATAAAGCGCTCCGGATGAATGTGCCCCGGCGCAGCAATTTTGTGGCCCCAGGGGAGGAACGCAACAGATACGCATTGTATCAAGGCGGAAGAGCCGCACGGAAGCGGCCTGCGCAGTGCACCGCCTGAACCGCGTAATATTCATGGAGGAATATTATGAGTCTCGTAATCAACAACAACCTGATGGCCATGAACGCTGCTCGCAACCTGAGCACTTCATACAAGAACCTGTCCACATCCGTGCAACGCCTGTCTTCCGGCCTGCGGGTCAACTCCGCCGCCGACGATGCCGCCGGCCTCGCCATCCGCGAACTCATGCGCGCGGACATCACCGCCCTCAATCAGGGCGTACGCAACGCCAACGACGCCATCTCCCTCATTCAGACGGCTGACGGCGCCCTGGGCGTCATCGACGAAAAGCTGATCCGGATGAAGGAACTTGCGGAACAGGCCGCAACCGGCACTTACAACTCCGACCAGCGTCTGATGATTGAATCCGAATATCAGCAGATGGCTTCGGAAATCACCCGTATCGCCAACTCCACGGACTTCAACGGCGTGTATCTGCTCAACGGCAACCTGTCGGGCTCCGTACACGACGGCTCCGAGATGCAGTCCACGGGCAAGCTCAAGGTGCACTTCGGTTCGGGCAACGACTCCGCCGAAGACTACTACTACATCCAGATCGGCACGGCCACCGCATCCGCTCTCGGTGTCGGCAACAGCACGAATATCGAGAACAAGGCCTACACTGTTTCCACCCAGCAGGCCGCGCAGCGCGCCCTGGAAGGCCTGAACGCCGCGATCATCTCCAAGGACAAGATTCGCGCAAACCTTGGCGCCATGCAGAACCGCCTTGAAAACACCATCACCAACCTGACCATTCAGGCCGAGAACCTGCAGGCCGCCGAATCACGTATCTCCGACGTGGACGTGTCCACGGAAATGACCAATTTCGTACGGAACCAGATTCTCACCCAAGCAGCCGTGGCCATGCTCTCTCAGGCAAACTCACTGCCTCAGATGGCTCTTTCCCTTATCGGTTAAGCACGGCCTATGGGGCGGGGATCTCCCTTTGGCTGGGGGCGCGAAAGCGCCCCCTTTTTTATCGCCCGCCTCCTGCGCCCAAGGGACGCCGCCCCTTGGATTACTCGCCAAAGGGGCGCTGCCCCTTTGGAATCCCCGCAAGGGGCATCATGCCCTTGACCCCCATATGCCGTGATGACGCGCGCGACGAAAGAGCAAAATGTGCCTTTTGTGCAGCATTGTCATACAATTTTATATTATTATCATCTGATATAACTGCTCTTATTCCTGTTGCGCTGCCGGATTGCCTCTTGGCCCACGCCATGATACACAGATTGCCTGTTATTTTTCGCCCGCAACCTTAGAGCATTTCACATTTGAAATGCTCACGAGGCCTTGTCGCCAAAGAGTCGTAGGCAGGCTTTGCTTGCCGTCAAACGGCTGTTTGAAGCGTCAATTGCTCTGGGGTCAATGGCGCGGGCGCCATAATTGTTTTGCACCAATTGCTGTGCCAGGAGTTTTCATGCGCAAGCGGCAGTCCATAGTCCTTCTTTTCTGCCTGCTCATTATGAGCCTGTTTCTGAATTCCTGTCTTACCGGCCGGCCCCGCAAATACATCCCCAAGGTCGGGGAAGCGCCCAAAGAAGAAAGCACACGCATGCCACGGGCCGACCCGGCCTATATGCAGTATCTGGAACGTCAGTCCATGCTCGGACAATCCTATAATATGGCCCAGGTTGTCTCCGGCAGCGAACTCGCCTGGCGTGAATCTGCCAGCAGCGGCACCCCGGACGCCATGCTCGGCTTCGCGGACAACTGGCTCTTCGTGCATCCACTGACCATCCTCAACTCCACCCGCAATTCGACCTTCAGCCAGCTTACGGACGCCACCACCTGGCCGCTGCTGCGCGAAGCGGGCATCAAGGGCATTTATGTCGCGCCGATCCAAGGCGGCGGCGCACTCTGGGCCAAGGAACGCAGAACCGTGGACACGGGCGAGGACGTGGTGCAGTATTCCTTTTCCAAGGCGGCCGGCAGCGAAGACCAGTACAAACGCCTGATGGGCAGCATCATAGACAACCACGGCCTGCTCGGCTCCGACCTTGTGCCGGCGGCCACCGGCCTGGGCCCGGACTTTTTCCTCGCGGCCAGGGGCGTGCGCGAATACCCCGGTATTTATTGCATGGTGGAAATACCGGAAAAAGACTGGACCTCACTTCCTGCCGTTGCAGCGGAATGGGAAGGCACTGTCCTGAACCAGGCGCAGGTGGCGGAACTAAGCAGCAAGGGCTTTTTGCCCAAGGCCATGCGCGACGAAGTGTCCCCCCTCGGGCGCTCCGGTGGCTGGGCAGCCACCGGCCAGATCAGAGGAGTGGACGGCAACTACCACAGGTGGGTCTATCGTTACTACCATACCCCGTACTATGCCGTGCTGAACTGGGAAGACCCCTCGCAAACCGCGCACCGCATCCTTTCCGGCAGCGCCGTGCGCCAGGTGGGGCTGCAGGGTCAGGCCCTGCTGGGTTTACGTTTTGAGGCCTTTCAGGGCCTTGAGGCAGCGCCGGCTGGTGTGCAGGGCAACTCCTTCAGCATTGAACCGGCCCTGACCGCCGCCGCGTCCTTGAGCAGAGAGCTGCGCCGCTACGGCGGCTGGAGCTGGGTGCGGGACGACGACCTGCCCCTGACCAGCGTCAGCGATTTTTTACGTTCGGGCGTGGACTTCATCCATGACAGCGCCTTCAGCCCGGCCAGCGAGCACGCTCTGCTCACGGGCGACGCCACCCTGCTACGCTACATGGCCGACGAACTCATCCGCCTTGGCATCGACACCAGGCGCCTGGTGCACACTACCCCCGCCCAGGACGGCCTCAACTATTCGCTGCCGCACCTGAGCTACCTGGCCGCGCGCTCCGGCAATGCGCGGGCTGCGGCTTTTCGCAACAGCATTCAGGCCGCCATGCGCAATGCGGTTTCCCATGTCAGCCCGACGCCGGTCAAGGACGGCTACCTGTATACGACCTCGGCCGGGCTTGCGGCCATGGCCCTCAAGTCTTCGGACGCCAAGGCCATTGCCAAGGGACACAGTCTGCTCATCTTCTTCAAGGCCATGCAGCCAGGCGTTCTCATGCTTTCGGGCCAGGATATCGCCGGGGTCATGCCCCTGTCCTGGGACAGTATGCAAGGCGCGGCGGAAAGCTGGGACGTAAGCAACACCAGCCGGGGGGCCTACGCCATGACCACCTCGGCCTCCACCCTGGCCGTAACCCTGCAGGGCATGGCCAGGGCGCCGCGCATATATCCCGTGCCCGACGCCCAGGTGCACCAGAAAGACTCCTTTGTGCACCGCATCGGTTCATTTACACGCCCGCGGACAGATTACGGCATTGCCAGGGGCGTTCTTGTGGCCAGGCCAAAAACAAAGGGCAAGGGCAGTATCGCCCTGCTCACCCGTCTGCCGGACGGCAAAAGCTATCTCCTGTCCGTGTGCAACTTTTCCCGCAGTTCAGTGACCGAAACGGTCTCCCTGGCCGGACAACCCGGCATCGCGGCGGCCATGTCCCGCGTTACCAGCATCGCCACAGGCGGCAGCCACTCGGTCTCGGGCAGCACGGTGACCGTGCAACTTGCCCCCTGGGAAGGCAGAGCCCTGCTTCTCGGCTCGGGAGCCCCGGCCGGGCAGCCCGCG
>JAJDJN010000118.1 GCA_030267245.1 Desulfovibrio sp. OttesenSCG-928-A18 | reverse complement strand
CGAGAGCGCGCTTACCCGGCATGTGCGGAATGCTTGCCCTGCCCAGGCGGGAGTTGAGGCATCTGTGTGGGGTTGGGCCCGCCAGCGTCCCGAAAGTCCGAGCGGAGTTTTGTTGCCCTGTAGCTCAGTTGGCAGAGCACCCACCTGTTAAGCGGAGGGCCGCAGGTTCAAGCCCTGCTAGGGCAGCCAAGAAGAAGGAGAACGCCATGCAAATCACCCTTCTCAGCTACTTGGAGGGCACTCCTCCCGTTTTCCGCAATCCGGAATACGGCGCCAGACTCCAACGGCAATGCATCGAGGAGTTCGCCCTGTACGGGACTTATCTGACCTTTGAGGACGCGCTTCGCGCTCTGTACGCCTCACACCTCGGCACAGGCTTTCAGTTCGCTCGCTGTGAGGTCACCGGGCAATACCTGTTGTTCGACAAGCGCGCGTTTATGTAGCCCATTTGGACACAAACCCCTCAATCGGTGACAAAACGTCACCGGCTCAAAAATTTCAACCACTTGCCATTTGCTGCAAGAGCCAGAGGACAGCATATGCGTGATCATAAGCCCACATGCCGGGAATGTGCCCGACGCAGAAAAATCAAAAATCGCTGTCTACCGCTGGGTGGAACGCACAGATGCAATCAGCACGAGTGCGCCTTCCATGGCGGGCGGATCGACAAGAACACCCCGGCCTGTGACGAGTTTTCTTCCAGGTGTGAATAAAGGAAAAATACGCATGAACACCCCATCCATCGCCCCTTCTCCTGCGAACCCCCTTCCCCCAATTACCTACAGGGGGCATCCGGTAGTTACGACTGAGCTATTGGCGCAGGCTTATGGCTGCTCGACCCGCAACATTCAGGACAATTTTGCCAATAACAGGGAGCGTTTTGTTGAAGGCAAGCACTTTTATTTACTTGTCAACGAAGAGCTTAAGACCTTCAGGGATTTGCAACACGAAAATTTCGGGTCGCAAATCGCCTTGTCTCCCAAGGCTAGATCGCTGACCATCTGGCTCGAACGCGGCGCTGCCCGCCACGCCAAGATGCTGAACACTGACCAGGCATGGGATGTTTTCGAGATGCTGGAAGAAACCTTTTTCCGCGTAGTGAAGGTCGGGCAACCGGCCGCACCCGGGAACAATCCCAGGGCGACCGGGAGTTCTTCCGCCGAAATCACAGCCAGATCCGTGGCCACCAGTTACCGGATGTTGGCCCGCATGAAAGGAGTTTACCCGCCTGAAATGCTCGCCATATTTGCGGCAAAGGCGGTCACATCCCTCACTGGAGAACCTCTTCAGCCCCTTCTTCCCCCCATCTCCGACACGCACGACACTTGGCTTTCCCCCACCCAACTCGCCGAGCATTTCGGCATTTCCGCCAACGGTATCGGTCGCAGATTGAAAAGCCTCGGCCTGCACGGCGCAGACGACCTCGAACGCAAATATAGCATGGCGGTATGGAACAAGTCTCGGCATTCCGACAAACAAGTGGTCAGCTATCTTTACGATCCGGCCATTGTTATCCCACGCCTCACCGAAACCATGTCGTCCGAGTCGGAATAAAGACCGACTCATGCACGGTATGCGCCCCGGCATTGATTGCCCGGCCACATTATACTGATCACCCCTACAACAACAGGAGTTTCATAATGGATTCAGTGCACCAAACAGTGGAAGGCGGGCCCGCGCCCCGACAATGGGCGCATGTTCAGTACGTGGCCAAAGACGGCAGTCACGTCGACCTTGACAGCCTCTACCTCGGCCTGGCCGACCTCTTCTTGTCCCTGGACGAGATCAAGGAAGAAGCGGAAAAAGCCGGGCAAGAGGGCCTCGCGGAGCAAGTTGTACGTCTTATCAATTTTTTTCTGGCCCTCGCTCCGGACATGGAAGCCATGGAGCCGGGACCGGAAGAACCCGATCCGGTGGCTGCGGCCCAGGCCTTTCTTGCCTCCGAGTTTCGGCGCGCGCAGGAGGTCATAAACATCGAGGGCCAACGTCAGCGCTTGGCGGCCACGGAAAAGGAAGCCTTCATTTTGCCCGAAGGCATCCTTGTGGACATCGTAGGGGCGCTGAAACCCAGATGGGACAACACAGACTACAATTCGGCCCGGGCCGTGGTTGAACAATACGGCTGGCGCGTCTGCGTGGGCCAAAATCCCGCCTCAATTGCCAAGAGCGGCGAGCCCCTCCGCAAGCTGCGCGATCTGATTGGAAAATGCGCCTGGCACCACCTCACCAGCCAGGTCCTTGAACTCATCGAACTTTCCTTCGCCTGGGCCGACGGAACCAGCTACGAAGCATCCAAAGGCACAGGCAAAGCCCCTGTTGGAGTTCTCTATCCCTACATCCAGGTTGAAATGCTGCCCATCCGTGACACGCAGGGCCTTCCCAAAGAATTCAGCTCCCGGAAATCGGCGCTTGTTTCGAAACCTCTTGAGAAGGAGCGGCAGGCATGAATGACCCCCTGTATCATTCCTATCGCGCCCAGCCGGTCAAGCTGGAAAACATTGAGGCCAGACTGACGGTCGTTTGTGAAATCTGCGCCGGCATGAAAGTGGTCATGACCGATATGCTGGAGCGGTCCTCAGACCCAGATGACGGACTATTGCGGATGCTGCTCTTGTCCGTGCGGGGCCTGTGCGCGGAAATCGAATCCATTTACCCCGACTCGAACCAGAAGGGAATACAATGAGCCAGCACAAATACCGCACCCGCTACGGAATTATAGGCGCTGATGAAGCAGCCTTTGATTTGCTCGAGCGAGCTTGCTTCCGGCTCGACTTCCTGAAGTCGACATTACACGAGCGCGGTGAACGCGGCGGCGGGGTTACTTTACCGGGGTATTCCGCCTGCGGTCTTGCCGGCATCCTTGAGGACATCGCCCATGACGTGGGGCAGGCGCGCTATTATTACTACGGCCTGATCCGTGATGAAGTGTGGAACCCGGAACCCGGCAAAACTGACGATATCCCGGAGGTGGAGTCATGAACGACAACAATCTCGGATGGAAGGCGGACTGCATCGAAATGAGCGATACCATTATCGTTGAACTTAAAAAGGCATATGACGCAGCGGACACCATTGTGAACCGCCTGTTCTTCCTGCGGGATACCTTCCGGGGATTGGGTAGCGCGGACGAAGAAGCCGAGTTGTCTTCTTATGCCATGGTTGGCCTCTATGAAATTCTGCAAGATATGCTCAACAAGACTCAGGATGTTGTCGAAACGCTGGGCCACATACGTCGTCGCGCACAGGTGGGGGAATGAGTATGAGCCAGATTGACTTTACACCGCCCGCAGGCCGCAAATACCTGTTCACGGAAGATCTGGTGCGCATGACCGGAATCCCCAACACGACATGGCAAAAATGGCGCAGCCTAAAAAAAGGGCCGCCCTATCGCAAGTTGGGCAGGCGCGCAGCTTATCTGCCCGAAGACCTCGCAAAATGGGATGAATCACAAAAGATACTCACCGAGTAACCGGACGGCCGCATAGCGCGGCCGTTCACTTTTGTACGTCGCTGAGAATATCGCCAATCAGGGCGGTCTTTTCACGCTCTTTGCCCGGTATCAGGTGGGCATACCGCTCTGTCATCAGAATGCTGCTGTGGCGCATCAAATCCCGCAGCTCAAGCAAGGTCACGGTGCCTGATTGCGCCAGCCACGAGGCAAAGGTGTGGCGTAGCGTATGAAACCATACCCGTTTTCTCGGGTCCTGCTCCCCCCTTTCTTCTTTTGTTGCAGGCACAAGTTGTAAGTCAATGCAGACGCGTTCAAAAGTTGTACTGATTTGCGTTATCTTGTTGCCCTCGCGTGATTGGAAAATGTAAGCCCCTGGATGGCGGCCATATGAACTCAGTGTTTCAATCACTTCCTTATCCACTCGCACCGCTACGCGCCGCCCTCCTTTCTCCGTGACCCACAGGACGCCGGCGGCTGCATCCACGTCGGCACCAGTCAGCCTGAAAATTTCCGCACTGCGCAAGCCGGTTTTAAGGGACAACCAAGCCATATCCCGCAGTTGGGGGCTCCTTGCTTCCAGGGCGGGCAGCAAGATCCTGGCTTCTTCCGGCGTCAGGAAGCGCTCTCCCTTGTTTTGGGGGCGCGGCATGGTAAGCACCTCCCGGCCAAAGGGATTGACTCCGAGCCATTTTTTATGGCGGATGGCATGATAAACGCTGGCCCTGCATCCAGAAAGAACTTTCAATATCGTACTGTCGGCAAGCCCGGCGTTCAATTTTTCTTTAAGCTTCACCAGATCGTCTGATGATATCAGGGCAAGGTCTTTTTTCGCCAGTGGCAAGCCGCGTATATGTACGTCATACCTGTTGCGCTCTCTATCCGCATGTTTTTTTTCGCTTTCCAACCAAGAAAAGTACCCGTCCGCCGCATCGTTTAAGGTGAAAAGCTCTACCGGCACTTCTTTTGTGACCAAGGGTTCACCCTTGTCTATTTTCCCCAGAGCTTCGCGTCGCAAATTTGCCGCTTTTTGTTCCGAATACCCCTCGCTCGCCCACCCAACTGTTACCCATTTAAGCTTCCCGTCGACCCGGATGCAGTAATCATAGCATTTATCGGGCCTGCCGTTGTGCTTCCTGTTGGGAACTGTGGTCTCCCGCCAATATACGCCAGGGAACCGAGAAGATTTAATGCGCTTGTGAGCCATGAAAATGCCGCCTCCGTTGCTAACTTGAGCGTTAGCAGAAATGCGGCATGTTAGCAATTTGTTAGCACCACAGAAAAAGGCCCCTACAAGAATCGCTTGTAAGGGCCTGTATTTCCTGGTTGCGGGGAGAGGATTTGAACCTCTGGCCTTCGGGTTATGAGCCCGACGAGCTACCAAACTGCTCCACCCCGCGTTGTGATGGCGGCTTGCGGCGGGGGCCTGTGGCCGGGACCGCTGTGCCGTCATTGGAATCTCAGTACCTACGCCTGATTTATGCAGGGGTCAAGTGTATTTTTGTCGCTCACAGGCTCATTATTGGGGGGCATGCCGGGCAGTGCCACTGGAGCTTTCGAAAGGGCGGCACTCCCATCGGCCGCCTGGGGCAATAAAACAGCCCGGGCGCGGCGGTGCCGGGAAGGCGGCGATGCTGAGGGCGCCGATGCCGGGCGCGCCGCTGCCAGGGTGCGGCTATTTGTTTGCTTCGTCCGCCGCCGAGGCTTTCTGTTCACGGATGCGTTTGCGTTCCTCACTGAAGATGAAGCGGATGATGGCGTCCTTGTTTTCGTTGTTAAGGCAGGTGTAGCCGAGTTCGTAGGATTTTGCGTCAGGGGCGGTTTTGCCGCGTTCCTGGTTGATGATCAGGATTTCGGCGAACACGGACATGGCGCTCCAGGTGAAATCTCCCGGCAGGAGCAGCAGTTCCATGTGCGTACCCTGGGGCAGGGATTCGGAGCATTCCAGCACCAGGCCCTCCGCGCCCAGTTCAACAATCCGCCCTTCCATAGGAAAATCCTGATACAGGGATTCGCGCTGCAGCAAGGTGATAATGGCATCCAGCTTGCGATCCATTTCGGCAAGAACGCGAAGCACAGGATCCCCCGCATGCCTGGACTGGCCCAGCAGATCCTGCATGGCCGTGCTGGGCGCATAGCTGGAGGAGGACAGAAGACTGGGGCAGGCGCTGTTTTCCACAAGGCGAAAACGCCCCCGGATCATGGTGGGCACGGAAACAAAGCTCTCGCTCACGGCAACCTCGCTCATGGCACGAATAAAATGGATGCCTCCGGACCCCCGCAAGGGGCATGATGCCCCTTGACCCCCATATTGTCGGGCCATGTTCGCGGGTGCACGGGGCCGCTGCCTGTTGCCGGTAGGGACAGAAGGATAAAGCCCACGGCAAATCGTGCAATTTTCAGATTACGCGTTGACATCCGCCTCCGGCGACCAAAGGGCGTTGGCCTTTTGGAAAGCCGGCCCGGAGGCGCTGGTCCCTGGACCGATTGTTATTGACAACGCCCGGATCATACGGCGTGAGATGCCTGTTGCGCAAGGTTTTTTCGATTTTGACGCGAAAGCTGCGCTGTCCGGGCCGGACGCGTTCCGGGCCCGAACAAAAAAGAGGGTCCCGGAAGGAACGCGCCCCCTGCACGCAGCTTCCGAAACCCTCACGGGGATACCCCTTGAGTTCCCGCACAAACACGCTGTCCGTTGCCGGAGTGATCCCCCGGTGGCGGCCCGGTCTGCCGGCGGGCCGTCTGTAACCGGAATGCGACCATAGCAGCGCAAATCCCCCTGACGGGATGCAGGGGCGGGGTCCCCTGCCGGGGCTCGGGGTGAAGCCCCAATTTCTGTCAACCTGGATACAGCACGAGACACTGAAGGGTTTTGCCCCTTGGCACCCGGATTTTGCGCTTCGCACAAAATCCGGGCTACAGCAAATTCACCTTGAAAAGGGGGTATTCGCTGTGCAGGGTCAACCCCAAAGGGCC
>JAJDJN010000117.1 GCA_030267245.1 Desulfovibrio sp. OttesenSCG-928-A18 | reverse complement strand
TTGGTGCAATATTCAGATCACCCCGGATTTTGCGCGAAGCGCAAAATCCGGGGTGATCTGATCTGGCGTCCCGAAAACAGGAGTGCTATTCTGCCCTGTCTTTGTCAGCTCCGGGCGGCCGGATTTTTTGCCGCCGCACCTGGCGCTGGCTGCGTGTAACCGTATGGAGTCGTCCCGATGCAGCCTTTATTGCGCCCGCTCCTTGTCACCCTTCTCTGCGCCGGTCTTTTTGCAGCCCAGACGCTTTTTGCCGAACCGGCATACGCCGCTTCCGGGGCCGCAAGCGCAAAACGCACAGCCGCGCCGGACCCGGCTCCGCCGCCCCTGGAGGCGCGCTTCAAAGACCGCGCGCCCTTTGACAGCGCCCTGGCCCAGAGCGAGGGCCTGGAGGCGTCCCGGCTCAGGATCTCCGGCCTGCTTGTGCCTTACGACCCCGCGAGCCTTGCCGCCTCCGCCAGGGCCTTTGCCCTTGTGCGTGGGCAGGACTGCAAGCGGGTGCTCATCCTTGCCGGGACGGACGAAAACACCGCGACCGTGGCCCTTACCGCCGGGCAGGATCTGCTGACGGCCCTTGGCCCTGTGGCGCTAGACTTCAAGGCGCTGCAAAGCCTTCAAGCTGCCCTGCCGCCACCGCGACCGCCCAAAAAGAAGAAGAGCGGCAAAAGCTCCCCCGAAGCGGAGCAGGAGGCTCCCGCGCCCTTGCCCCAACTGGCCCTGTCCGCGCCTTTTGCCTCTTCGCTTCCGGTGCAGTCCGTGATCCCCCTTGTGCGCGCCTGCGCGCCCGGGGCTCTGGTGCTGCCCGTAGGCATCCCTCGCTCGGCGGGGCAAAAGGAGTGGGACGCCCTGTACAAGGCCCTTAGGCCCCTGGTCGGCAAGGACACTCTGGTGGTGCTCTGCGCCAGCGCGGCTTCGGATAAAGACGCGGTACAGGCCAGAAAGCGCGATCAATTGAGCATGCGCGTTCTGGCCTCGGGCAAGGCGAAGCTAGCCCTTGACCTGGCCGAGCCCGCGCATATGGATTCCAGGGGCGGGCTCTATATCATGATGCGCCTGCAAAAGGAGCAGTACAAAAGCAGGGCGACGGTGCTGGACAATATAGGCCCGCAGGCGGAAACAGGCGCAAGCGCCCTGGTGGCGGCCTATGCGGCCGGCCCCCTGCCCGTGAACGGCGATCTGATCCGCTACTTTGCCGGCGGTGACTTTTTCACCGGCCGGGGCGTAGCCAAGCTGCTGGCCAACCCCACGCGCAGAGAGCTTCTGGTGAAGCGGATTCTGGAGCGCACAGGCGGCAAACCCCTGATTGTAAATTTTGAGGGCGTGCTCATGGACCCCGAGGGCACCGACCCCCGGTCCAAAGACGGCAAGGGAGCGTTGCCGACCCAGGGCCTGCGGCTATGGATGCCCGAAGAATCAACCCTGGCCCTGCTCAGGGAGCTGAACATCGTGGGCGTCAGCCTGGCCAACAACCATACCTATGATTTTGGAAAAGAAGCCTACGAGGCGATGCAAAAAGCTCTGGAAGACGCGGGCATTCACGCGCCGGGACATGGAGAGTTCCGCGAGTTCCCGCTGTTTACCCTGGCGGCGGCCACCGACCTGGACAACAACCGCGTCCCCTACGCCCCCCTGTTGCAAAAGAGCGACCTTGCCCTCCTGGCGGAGCGCAATCCGGATAAACCCATGTTCGCCATGCTGCATATGGGCAATGAATACAAATATACGCCCAACGCCAGGGCCAGGCAGGCGGCCGGCATGCTGGAAGAAGCGGGAGCGGAGCTGATTATAGGCCATCATCCGCATATGACCGGTCCTTTTGAGGCCTCGCTCAAAGGCTTCCAGGCCTGGTCCCTGGGAAATTTCGTCTTTGACCAGGTACGCAGCGAAACCGACGGCGCCTTGCTCGAGATTATCTTTTTCGACACCGGCGCGTACTGGGTGCGTCAACTCCCGGCTGAAAACATGTACCGTAATTTTAAAAACAAGTAGTTCGCATATTGCCCGGGGCGCGGCTGGGTTTTGCCCTCCGGAGCATTCTGGCGCAGCTTATTTGTGGGAAAGAAAGGGGAAGGTGCGAAACAGGAATTTTTTCCCTTCCCGCTTTTTCCAAGCCCGCGCGTATATGGCGTTATGCCAGAATATGGCTTCCGAATAGAGGGAGTTGGAATGCACGCGCAGTCTTTGCAGCAGTTCTTCGCCCGTGCCGTTGCGTACGCTCATCCTGCGGACCTGCCCGGCCCTGGCGCGGACGTTGGCGCCGCGCATGGTGGTAAAAAAGAGCCTGAACCCGGCCCGCTTTGCCTCTTCCCTGGCCATGGACGAGTAATCGCCCCAGGGCCAGCAAAAACTGAGGGGCGCTTCGCCCAGTTCCCCTTCAAAGCGCTCCCGGCATTGGGTGAATTCCTTGAAAATCCGTGCGCGGTATTGCTGTTCGCTTTCCAACACACCAAGAACCGGCAATGCGCGTATGGCCTTAAGCAGGGCTTGCATATTGACCGGCTTGCGAAGAAAGGCCAGAGCCTCTTTGTTTTCCTGCGGCACCATTTTTTTGACCAGTTCAAAGAGCTCGGGAACAGGGACGTAGGCCCGGTCAGACAGAAAATGCCCGAGATTGAATTGCGGGAAGCCCCAGAGTACCGCGTGTGGCGGCGGAGAGAAAAAACCGCGCTGCTGTCCTGGCGTGTAGAGATGCTTGAACTCAAGGGAACGAATGACCCGGTCATGGCGTAACGAGTGGGGGGCGGATGCCATGTGTCCGTGTTTATGCATCTGCCTGATCTCGTTCCAGTTGCAGAAACGGATCTCCGAGACGGACTGCCGCGAACGAAAGACCGTGGGACGCTTGTCCAGCTCTGCTATCAGCGGGGCGGCATCGGGGTTCGTGCCCAGATCTTCCCGCGTCGGGCGCAGGGGGCCATCCCGTTCCACGAGGTCCAGCACGGGAAAGAGCGCCCCGTGGTGTCCATACCGGCGCAGGATAGGCTCGGCGTGTACATAGGAATCCAGGTAGCCGTCGTCAAAGGTGAAGAGCAGGGTCTTTTTCGGCAGTTTGCCCTTGCGCAAAAAATAGTCTTCGGCCTCTGAGAGCCGGATGCCGCGCCAGCCGTTAGCGGCCAGAACGCGGCACTGATCTTCAAAGAGATCCGGTGATATGCAGAGCCTGTGCTTGAATTTGCAGATGGAGTGGTACATGAGTACCGGCAGGGAGAAGAACATATAAGCTCGTTAGTGCGCGGCCCGAAAGCGCCTTTTGTCCGCTTCGCACCAGGCCGGTGTGGGAAAATATGTTGAAAGCAGCAGGCGCAGGTCATTGCGGCAGCGCCTGAAATCCTGTTCGTCCCCCACATCGTTGATGCAGAAGAACAGCGGCGGCACGTGATCAGCGCGTGAATATAAAATGGCCCTGTAGTAAGCGATGCGGTCCTTGCGCCTCGTCTGGACATAATAGTAACGTTCGTCACAGGGCACAAGGCTTTTTTGCTCGTAAAGCAGCAGGGGCAGGGCATGGCAGTACATGGCGATTTCGCTGGTGGTGCGAAAGCGGTTTTTCGCAAAGCCCTCAATAATATCCTGATAAAATTCAAAAGCCTTCTGCGCGTTGCTTTTCGTCTGGGCAAAGGGGCCATGGGCGGTGATGAAGCCCGGCTCGGTCCGCACTCCCCGGTTTTTCAGGATCTCCAGAGTATTGAAGTAGGACATGGCATGCGGCGTTTTGGTGTAGCTGTATCCGAAACGGCGGCGTTTGCGCCAGTCCACGTATGCCAGGGGCAGTCCGTTGGCCATGAAAAAGTCGGTCTTGCGGCAGGGCCTGGCCAGGAACACGTCGTCGTTCAGGTAAAGGTAATGCTCCGCCAGCCCCGGAATATTGTGCAGATAGGCTTCGATTACATGGGAGTTGAAGGTCGGCAGGTACTGTTTGGGAATGAACTCCCTGTGGTCCACAATGCGGATTTTGTCGCTGTTTTTGTCCAGCCAGGACGGACGCTGCCGGTCGGTGACGATAAGGATGGAGCGTACCCAGGGGGCGAAGCGTTCGAGGGCGCGCAATGAATAGCGCAGTTCGTCATTGTCGCGAAAGCGCGCCGCCTGCACGGCGTTTTCATGGATGTTTTCCTGCCTTGGCAGAAAGGCGGCGCGTTTTTCGATATGAATGGGGTCGGCGCCGTCCACCCAGGTGTATATCACGTCAACGGGAAAGTCGGGCTGCAGCGCATGGCAGGCCCGCGTTTCCAGGGAAAGCATGTAGTTCCTGCAGGTGCCGCAACCGCTTGTGGCCGGGTGCAGGTTCAGGCCGACAGCGTTGAGCCAGCGCAAAAAACGCCGGAGCATTGAGTCGGAGGGCATCTTCTGCGGGGTGAACAATCGGTCAGGATCGCGTCTGGAAAGAAGTTTCACGGCAGTTCCTCCATCCTTGCCGGCGACAGGGGCAAGGGGTTGGCGGGCGCGGGTGGCTGGCGTCAGAGTTCATAGGCTGACGGCTCGGGATAAAAGGCCGCAAGAAAATCGACCATATCCTTTTTCCAACTGTGTTTAGGCCCTGCGTCCCCAACGTCATTAATGCACAAAAAAATCGGGAGCTTTCCGGAATCTTTGTCCCTGAGCAGCACCTCATAACAAGTGCGGCGGTCAAAGCGTTTCGCGTTCATGTAGTAGTAGGTCAGGTCGCAGGGCACTGTTGTCCTGCGCGTATAGGCGAGCAGGGGGGCGGCATGGCAATTGAAAGCGATCTCGCCCATGGTGCGGAATTTTTGGAAGGCCAGGATGGTTTCTTCAAAAAAAACATAGGAGTCCAGAGCGTTGCTCAGGGTCTGGGGATAGGGGACATGGGCGGCAATGATGTCCGGCGTGGTGGATATGCCGGCGGCCTGCATGAGTTGCCGCACCCGGCCGTGGGACCGGGCGTGGGGGGTGTTCGCCCGCTCATAGCCCTGCCGGCGGTGTGCCTTCCAGTCCACATAGACATAGGGCAGCCCGTTGGCGGTGAAAAAGTCTTCCGGCCCGGTCATGGAGGTGAGAAAAAAATCGTCATTGAAGTAGACATAGTGCTCGGACAGACCGGGGATGCAATGCAGGTGGGCCTCTATGACGTTGGAATTGAAGGTGGGCAGATAGTGCCCCGGAATGCAGTCCTTGTGGTCAATCACTTTAAGTTTGTCATGCCGGGTGTTGAGCCAGTCCGGCACTTGCCCGTCCACAAGCAGGAAGACCCTGCGTACCCAGGGAGCATAACGTTCCACGGAGCGTAGAGAATAGCGCAGTTCCTGATTGTCCCTGTACAGGCAGTCTCCCCGGGTTTCCTGGTGGCATTGTTCCCCGGGCGGCATGAAGCTAGCCCGTTTGGCGGCCATGACCGGATCCGCGCCGTCCACCCAGGTATAGACGATGTCCACGGGAAAGCCGGGTTTGGGTACTCCCTGTAAGCGTTCGCGCAACGATGGGATCTTGTCTTTGCATGGGCCGCAGCCGTCAAAAACCGGGTATGCTTTCACAAGCTCGTTGCGTAGTAGGTAGGTCAGCTTTGTCATGGAAGATACGGGCGCAGTGTTTTACAAAAGCAGGTCGGAGGGGCTGGGAATGGCCAGGGACTGCTTAAAGGACCAGACGGCCAGTTGCTGTTTGTATCTGGCTGCATCCGGGCTCTCTTTGCTGCCGGTCGCGTTGCGCTCCAGATAAAACTGCAGAAAATTTCTGGAATTGTCCTTGTTTTGACCATACACGGTGATTTCCCCGCATGCGTCTTCCTGCTTGTGCCGGGGCTCTTTATGCGCGTCCTGAAAACCGGGCAGCAAGGCGGCAGCGACGAGGGGGATGCCGTTGGGGGTGAAGAAGTCCAGAGCATGGAGGGCTCGCGGATAGGAACGCAGGCCGTGGATGATCAGGTACTGTTCGGACAGTTCGGTCAGCTTGTGCAACAAGGCGTCCGGGGGCAGTGCCCTGTCCTTGTCCCGCACATCCAGGGAAAAGGGAACGGGCTGCCTGTGTTTCCGCCTGTTCCGGTCAGTGTGGGGATTGCCATCCGCCTGCGGGCTGTATACATAGACAGAGCGCAGCCATGGAGCCAGATGGCGCAGGCGCGCTGTCTGTTCTTCGGCTTTCTCCGCGCACAGCAGCACCGCGTCAACGGGAAAATCGGGGTCGAGCGAGGTGCAGAGTCTGCCTTCAAGTGGAGTGCGAATTTCACCGCAAGAGGCGCAACAGGAAAAATAGGGATGCTGCTTTACCAGAAAGTTGCGCAGAAAGATGGACAGTGGACGGAGAAGAGACATGGTGGGTCCATAAAAGAAAGAATAGCGGCAGCAAGCGTAAGCTTACTGTGTCTTACCCCAATTGCGTTTTTTGAGCAACCATCGCCTTTTCCGTACCAAAAGGCAAGGCGGACAAGGATATGCATGTTAACACTGCTTAAGCGTCTTGGTAAGGTTTGCATCTATTGCTTGGAGCATAAA
>JAJDJN010000116.1 GCA_030267245.1 Desulfovibrio sp. OttesenSCG-928-A18 | reverse complement strand
GCTCCCGCTGCAAAAGGAACTGCACAATGAACCGTAAGCTTTTGATTATCATGGGAAGTTTTATCTTCCTTCTTTTTCTCGGAACGCAATGCATTTTTTTTGTTGCAGAGAATGAGCGTGCCATTGTATTACAGCTTGGCGAGGCTGTTGAAGAGAACGCAAGAGAAGCCGGGATAAATTTCAAGCTTCCGTTTATACAGAGTGTCATATATTTTGAAAAGCGAATACTGCTTTTTGAAATAGAAAAGACGAAGAGCTTAACAGCAGACCTGAAGTTTATAGAAATTGACAACTATGTATGCTGGCGCATTACAGACCCGATAGTGTTTTATCGAAAACTGGGAACTGTGGCCGATGCAACAGTTCGTCTGCACAGCATAGTATATTCGCAATTGCTCACAAGCATTGCAAGCACCACTTTAACAGATATCGTATCTCCTGAACCAGAGAAAGAGTCCGGCGCGCCGCAACCGGCCGCCCTGGCGAGACGTTCGGCCATTATGGAGGCCGTGCTGGCCAAGGCGGACAAGCAGGCCGCGGAATACGGCGTGAGCATTGTCGATGTACGCATAAAACGCGTCGAATTGCCGAACCGGCAGGCCATATACAAGCGCATGATAGCCGAGCGGCTGCGTATGGCCAACAAGTACCGCTATGAAGGCGAATCTGAAAAGCTGCGCATCCGCTCCGAAGCGGAGATGACCAGGGACAGCACCCTGGCGGATGCATACAGGGAAAGCACTATCATTCGCGGCGAGGCGGACGCCAGAGCCATGGATATTTTTGCAAAGGCCGTGGGGCAGGATCCGGATTTTTATGAGTTTTATAAAAGCCTGGAACTGTACAGAAAATCTTTTTCGCAAAACGCCAAGTTTATTTTCTCCAGTGATGACCCTTTGCTAAAGCATATGAAATAATTTTGCTTTCCGATAGGGTCTTATAATTCAGCGGCATGGACTAATATAGGACTTGCTTTGTCCGGATCCCTTCTTATCTTATTGCCTGTACCGCACAGGCCCCTGCGAATAAAATCAGCTGCAAAGGCGCAGGAAAGCCGTTATCGCGGCGGCATTGGATTTACAAGATCGTAAATTCAAATAACAAAGATAGGAGAACAGAGTGAAATTATTTGACGAGATATTTGAACGGATCAAACTCGCCACAAACACACGGACACAAGTAGAGCTTGCCGATGTTCTTGATATACGGCAGTCCAGTATTTCCGACGCCAAGCGCAGAAACTCCGTGCCCTCGGATTGGTACATGAAGCTCTTCGAACAGTTCGGCCTGAACCCGGACTGGCTCAAAAAAGGCAGTGGCCCCATGTACCTGCGCACCGACCAGGGCTATGCGCCGGTCGATGCCCCGGCAAGCATCGGAGTGTGCGAAGATGCCGCCAAATTCAGCGGACCCGATGCAAAGAACCTCATTGTCAGCGTCTACGCGACCCAGCAGCATGACGACCAGTCCGGGCAAGTTCTTGGCAGGCTGAGCATACCGCAGTCCTTTGCCTGCCCCGGGCTCCACGTCGTGCGCATCGATGCCGCAGGCATGGAACCGCTTATCCGCAAGGACGCCTTTGCGGGCATCGATACAACCCAGAAAAAGGTCCGCTCCGGCGAACTTTACGCGGTCAACATCCCCTATGAAGGTCTCGTGATCAAACGGGCCTATGTTGATGCTCAGAACAACCGGCTCATCCTTCGCAGCGAGAATCAGCAGCACCCCGAAATGCTCCTGCCCCTGGATGACCATGAAAAACATGTTGCTGGCCGGCTGGTGTGGATTATGCAACGCATGTAGAGCCCTGTGCGCAAGAACTGCAGACGGCTGCCGGGACAGGACATAAGCCGGGGCGCATCCGCAGAGGATGGGCCCCTTTTCTTTTTTCAGAATTTGCTTATCCTCTATTGCAGAACATGCCGCGCGACGGGTGTGCCGTCGGCGGGCGAAGTCCCTCGCCTTTTGCGGGGCCTAAGGGGCGCGCCGCCCCTTTGGAAGACCGCGCAAGGGGCATATGCCCCTTGACCCCCATATGATCGACCCATGTTCGCGGGTGCATGGGGCAGAGGCCCACTGCACCCGCGCAGACAATACAGGATTATTAATGCTGCTGCCAATTCTGCAATACCCGGACCCCAGGCTTCTGCAAAAAGCTGAGCCTGTGACGGAAGTTACGCCCGAAATCCGAGAACTGGCCGCCGATATGGTGGAAACCATGTATGCGCGTGACGGTATCGGACTTGCCGCGCCGCAGGTTGGCGTGCCCCTGCGCCTTGTGGTTATTGATATCTCCGGTCCCGATGCCCGTGAGGATTTGCGGATCCTGGTGAACCCCAGGCTGACCCTGTCTGGCGCCTCCCAGGAATGCGAGGAAGGTTGCCTTTCCGTCAACAGCTACAGGGCAAAAGTTGAACGTAGAGAATTCGCCCGCGTGGAAGCGCAGGATCTTGACGGCAACATGCTAAGCTTTGATGCCGACGGATTGCTTGCCGTCTGCGCCCAGCATGAATGCGACCATCTTGACGGCGTGCTTTTCATCGACCATATAAGCCGCCTGAAACGGCAGATGCTTGATCGGAAGCTGAACAAGAAAGCCTCGGCCAAATAGAAATTCCCAGCGCCGCCAAGGGGCCGCGCAAGGCGCGCCCTGGAGCGGAATAAGCACTGCGCGGCGCAAGCGCATCAGGCCTGACGCTACGCGTGTCGCCCTGTATATATCGGCCCGGGGGCCAGCCCCACTGCGGCGAGGCTGGCCAAAGCAACTGGAATGATGCGCCCAACGCAAACAGCGGAAAGATATGAGCAGCCAATGAATATACCGGCACCGGATGTGGCACAGAACATTTCCACCAGTGAGCATGGAACTGCACCGGATCGGGTCGGCAGGCAGGCCCGTGAGGCCGCTTCCAGACAGCGGCCCCTGCGCGCTGTTTTTATGGGAACCCCGGAATTTGCGGCCACTATTTTGAGGCGCCTGCTGCGTACGGAGCATATCGAACTTGTTGCTGTGTATACGCAGCCCGACAGACCCTCGGGAAGGGGGCACAAGCTCTGCTTTTCACCGGTAAAAGCTCTGGCCGGAGAGCATGCGCTGCCTGTGCTGCAGCCGGAACACTTCAAGCGTGATCCGCAAGGGGATGCGGCCGTTGCGGAACTGGCGGCCTTTGCGCCCGATCTTCTGCTCGTGGCCGCCTACGGCCTTATTCTGCCGCAGCGGGTTCTGGACATTCCGGCGCGGATGCCCCTGAACGTGCATGCCTCTTTGCTGCCCAGATACAGGGGCGCAGCCCCCATACAGCGGGCCATCATGGCCGGCGAGACTGTGACCGGAGTCACCATCATGCGCATGCAAGCCGCCCTGGACAGCGGCCCCATTCTCATGCAGCGGGCTGTCGGGATTGGTATTGGCGACACTGCCCGGACCTTGCACGATGAATTGGCCCGCGAAGGCGCGGAACTGCTCGTTTCAGCGCTGGAGCGCCTGCGGGCTGGCGCTCTGGGCGAAATACGGCAGGACGACAGCCTGGCAAGCCATGCGCCAAAGCTGCGCAAGGAAGAAGCCTACCTTGATCTGAGCCTGCCGGCAGCCAGCCTGCACGCGCTGGTTCGCGGCCTGAGCCCCTGGCCCGGAGCTGCCCTCTTTTTGCATCGTCCAGGCGCGGAAACACTGTTGGTAAAGCTTGAGCCGGGCAGTGCGCGCCTGACGGAAAAGCAGCTCGCCCTGGCGGCCGGCTTTGCCGCCGCACATGCGTACTCGGATAATGCCGGGCTGGAGGCTGGCTCTGCCTGCGCGGTGCGCCCCGGCCTTGTTCTAGGCTGCGCTGATGATGCGCTTGTTGTGGCTTGCGGGCAAGGTGAAGCATACGCTTTTTACGGGTTGAAACCCGCAGGAGGCAAGCTGATGGGCGGGCAGGCCTTTTATAACGGCTACTTGCGTGACACGCACGCCTTCTGGTCGTCAAGCGAAGATTAGAGTAAATTCACTTTGCAAGAGCTTTTTGCAATTTTCAGTTCGCTAATGTATTTAGCGCAACACCATGTTTTTACAATATAAAAGCTGCATGTATGCAGACATTGGTGCAATATTCAGGTCAGGATGAAATAAAGCTGGCATGGACAAAGGGATCGCATTGGACCAGAAACGCCGGTTTCTTGAATTCATGAGCGAGCAGACCGCGCGGAAGCCGAGAAAGCGACTTTTTATCGGGCTTGTAACCGGCACTTCTGTTTTATTATGTCTTCTGCTGCTCGTGGGCTGGGTGATCCCCCTTGTCGGCCTCGGCAATATTCATCCTAGCATTCCCTATATTACCGGTTCGCTATTGCTGACCTGCATTCTTGTCATTGCCTGGGCTTCTCTGGTTTTAGTTTTGCAAATCATCACCGGCCGCGCATTCTGGGGTTCAAGGAGAGTGCGAGGGATAGCCATCAAGTTCTTTCTCCCGATCATGGAACTGCTGGCGCGGCCTTTTGGCTTTTCCAAGGGAGAAGTCAGGCGCAGCTTTATCAAGGTAAATAATGAACTGACCCTGTCCCAGCACGGACCCGTGCCCCCGGAGCGGGTCCTGATTCTTTTGCCCCATTGCTTGCAACGCACGGACTGCCCCATACGGCTGACCACCAGAATCGATGCCTGCGAACGTTGCGGCCGCTGCCCCATGGCCGGGCTTTTGAGCTTGCGGGACAAGTATGGCGCGCGCCTGGCCGTGGCAACAGGCGGCACCATAGCGAGAAAAATCGTAGTGGAAACACGCCCGCATCTTATTATCGCCATTGCCTGCGAACGCGATCTTGCCTCCGGGATTCAGGATACACATCCCTTGCCGGTGTTCGGCATCTTGAACAGCAGGCCGCAAGGCCCCTGTTGCGATACCCAGGTGGCCCTCGCCCTTGTGGACGATGCCTTGTCACGTTTTTGCGCCGGCAGCGCGCAGATCCCCGGCAGGCAAAGCAGCTCCGCTCCTTTACAATCCACGCCAGGGGCATGAAGCCCTTGACCCTCATAGTGTCGCCTGTACTCGCGGGTGCAAGGTGTGTTCGCCCCAGGTCGGCGGTTTGTTGATACTGCGGGCAAATTTGTCTTTGCCTGGAAATATAACCTTTTTATGGATGGAGTGTACTCTTACGGTACTCGACCGGAATGAGGTGCTGCGCTGGTGACTATTTTCCCCGAACTTGTTTTTGGCACTGCCCACGAGTGCGGGCCTTCAAGGGCTGGCAAGGACCTGTCCGCGCTGCGCCACAGGGCCGGGCATGATCCGCGCTGCGCAGCGCTCCATGCCCTGTTTGCCGTGCTTTTTTGCGGCAGGGATTCACAGGCGGCCCTGGACGCGGTTCTTGGCGACGCCACGGGCGCCGATGCGCTGCAAAGCCTGCTTGTACCCTCGGACAGGGCTTTGTGTACGGAGTTGCTTTACGGCAGCTTGCGCCATTTTTTGCTTCTTGACGCCTTTGCCGCGAACTATCTGCACAAGGCCGCAAAGCTCCCTTTGGAAATGCGCCTGGCCATGGTGCAGAGCCTGTATGAGGCAGCCTTTACCAGAAGCGCCCACCATGCTGTCGTGAACTGGACCGTCACCCTTGTGCGCAACCGCTTTGGCAAAGTGCTCGGTAATGTGGCCAACGGCGCGCTGCGCGCCATGTTTCGCGACTTGCCCCATCTTGCCAGGCCAGGGGCCGGGCAAGATGGGAACGCGCCGGAGGAGCTTGCCCTGCGCTTTGGCATGCCGCTCTGGATCACGGCAATGTGGGCGGGGCTATACCCTGAACAGGAGCTTCTTGCCCTGCTGGCGGCCTCGCAGCAACGCCCGGTGAGCGGCATACGCCTGAATGCGGCGCGTGAAGACTGGCAGGCGGTCAGAGAAGACCTTGGCCGCGCGATAAAGGCCGGCGGCGCGGCAGCATTGCCCGCCCCTTCAGAGTACAGTCTGGCCTTTGAGGGCAAAGCGCCCCCCGGGCTCAGGCAGTTTCTTGCCCATGGCCGGGCCAGCAGACAGAGCCCGGCCGTAAGCGCCCTGTTGCGGCAACTGGAGCCGGCTTCCTGGCCGCAGCCCTTGTGGGATTGTTGCGCCGGACGGGGCGGCAAAACCCTGGCCTTGCTGGAGCAGGGAATCCCGGTGGCCATTGCCTCGGATGTGTCGCAAAAACGTCTTGGCGGGCTGCCGGAAGAGTATCAACGCCTGCAACTGTCCTCTCCGCCTTGTCCGGAAATCAGGTTGATGGCGGCCGATGCGGCCGGGGCAGACGCAGCCGCGCAAGCAGCGGATGCGTCCTATCCGGTCCGCGCGCCAGCGGCGGACTCCTTTGGCACGATTTTACTGGACGCTCCCTGCTCCGGCCTTGGCACACTGGCCCGCAGGCCCGAGATACGCTTCAGGCGCGGCAGCGAAGATATAACGCAACTGGCGGCTTTGCAGGCAGGCTTGCTTGACGCTGTGTGGCCATGCCTGCGGG
>JAJDJN010000115.1 GCA_030267245.1 Desulfovibrio sp. OttesenSCG-928-A18 | reverse complement strand
TGTGGCTGGGCCCTGGCGGGGCCTGTCTTCGCTTCCTGTGGGCTCTTTGCCCTTATTCCTCGCCGGCCAGGTGCGAGGACGCGGCGATGCCCATGATATCCTGGTTGGTGACAGGATAGAGGCGCAGCAGGGCGGTCCGGTTTTCCTCCTGGGTGATGAAGGCGTATTCCTTGCCCGGAATTGTGAATTCAAGGGCTCCTTCCGAAGAGCGGATGTTAACCCCCTCCAGGCTTTTGGCGTATTCCGTGACAATTGTGATGAAATCTTCGTATTCATCCGAAGGCAGGGGCAGGAGCACGAAGCGCACATAGTCGGCACCCGTGGGCGAAGCGATGGTGCAGTCCTTGTCCGTGCCGCTCACCGTCCAGTTTTCGGGCAAAACCGCGCGCAGGCGGCCTTTGGCCAGGTCGCTGGTCTGTCCCGCTTCCCATGGCTCGACCGGGGTCGGGCTTTCCAGGTCCGGAGCCGTAAAGTTCAACCAGTCCAGGGCTTCTGGCGAACTGAGCTGCGCAAGGCCTTGGCCCAGGCCCGCCGGCGCTCCGGCTTCGGCCTTGAGGCTCTTCAGTATGGGGGTCAGTTCGTCAAAGCCGGCGGACAGAGAAATGCTGAGCAGCAGCCCTTCCGGCGTGAGCAGGCTCAGGCCGCGCTCAATGTCGTCCTGGTAGATATAGCCCGGCAGAAGCTTGAGCATGCGCGAGGCCGTGTCTCTGGCCAGTTGCCCGCGCAGATCCTCCAGATCCGGATTTATGTAGCTTTCCACCAGGATGCTGAAAGATTTGCCGTTTTCCGGCTCCCAGACGCTCAGGGAGTCGCCTTCCATCTCCATCTTCCAGTGCTCTGGCAGATCCAGGCTGAAGATTTCGTTGCTGCGGCGTTCGGCCCGGACCGTCGCGGCGCTCAGCAGCAGGGCGCAGACAAGGGCGCAGAAAAAAGTCCCCTTGAGGGGGCTGGACCAAAGGCCGGCAAAGGAGTTCAAAGAGGCCCGGATCCGGGCCGGACATCCGGTGTTTGATTGATGGCGCATGTGCTGTCCCCGCTGTTGTGAAGGTAATTATTACATCCGCAACCCATATGGCCGCTCATGCCCTCGGGTGCGGGGGCCGCAGTCTCCCCGGGGCAAAGCCCCCGGTGCTTTGCGCGATTTCCGGGCCGGCTGCGCGGCTGCCGGAGCCGGCGACAAAGGCCCATGCTCTACAGATACCGCGTAGGACCTGTAAAGTACAGATCTTTGCTCTTTTGGGCATCCCTGTGGGCACCCGCCCCTTGTAGCCGCTGCTGTGATAGTTTATTAATCATGAGTCGGGTTGCCGCGCCCGCAAAATGGGCCCTGGCCCCCGCGCCCCGGGTTCCCCCTCGCGCCGGTCCGCAAGCCTCCGCCCTTTCATTGCAACGTGAACAAACAGCAAGGAGTGCCCCATGCGTTTTACCACAGTCGCCCTGATTTGTCTGGCCCTGGCCCTGACCCTGGCCATGCAGGGCACGGCCCTGGCCGTTCCCCTGAAGAACGAGAGCGGCGCCGCCATTGACAGCGTCTATTGCGTCACCGATGATCTGGAAGTGCAGCGCCTGCTGGGCCCGCTCGCGGCCGACGCCCAGGCGGACATCCCGGAGGCCAAACTCGGCGACGAGTGCACCCGCCTGCTCGTGTACCGGACCAAGGAGGAGGGCTATACCTTTTATGTGGAGCCGGCCCTGGGGGCCGCCACGGAGATCGTCCTTTCCATGGACCAGGTCAGCTTGGTTTCTGAAGCCAGATACCCCTCACTGCTGGTGGATATCGACGGCGACGCCCATGTCTGCCCGGCCGGCGTCCCGCTCTGGACGCTCAGCGAGCAGCTGCAGATCGGCATGAATCGGGATACATGGCGTGCGCTTACCGCGTCCGAAGTGCCGGGCTACAGCAGCGGCGGAGCCTTTGTCGTGTCCTTTGCCGATGTGTCCTGGAGCCTTTGCGGCGACGGCATCCGCTACTCGGAACTGGCCGAAGACGCCGAACTTGCGGACTTCATCTGCCTGACTGCGCCCTTTTCCAACCCGGTCCTGCTCGCCATACTTACGGACATCCGCGAACTGGACGGATCGCCCGTGCCAGCGCTGGTGGAAGGCAAAAAGGTCCGTCGCGCCTTCAGCGCCGAAGGTAGGCAGATGCGCCCCGAAGCCACCCTCGACAAGGCCATGGAAGCCGCCAGCGACGAACAGCGCTGGGACGCGGCCCTGGAAGCCCTTGCGGAACTGGCGGAAGACGGCGGCGTGATCAGTTATACCTTTGTGAACGAATCAAAGATTATCGTCCTGAAGATAGATCTCGGGACGTCCACAGCCACCCTGTCCGTGGAGCACAAGGCCGGAGGCGCCCTGGGTTGACGCTGCGGCCCCGGAAACTCATGAAATATCCAAAACAGCATAATGAGGATCTGCACATGAACGCGACTTTTGTATCCTGGATCTGGGCGCCGGCCAGATGTCTTGCGCTGCTGCTCGCCCTTTTTCTGGTACCGGGCCAGGCCGGCGCCGCTGTCAGTATCGATGGCACATTGTTCACGCCCTTTTTTGTGGGGCACTGGGACGGCAAAGCCGCCGATCTGGATCTCATGGCCGGCTTCTCCGACAGGGATTGGCTGGATATCGAGGGAGCGGAAATTTTTACCGACTCGCCCTATACTGAAGGCGAGTGCCCTCAGGGTGAGGGCCACGCCATTTCGCCATTGGTGGACGGAGGCGAAAAACTGCTGATCTACAGCGCTGAAGGAAAAAAGCTCGCCAGCGCGGTCATTGAACAGAAGCTGGATTTTCGCTGTATGGAAGCGAGCGGACAAAAGTTCCTGCATGCCGCGCTGCGCGATCTTGCTCCGGAACCGGGCGCGGAGGAATACTCCGGCACCGCCGTCGCCCTGCTTGCCGAGGTCACGCCGGCCTTTTATCCCACCAAACGCGTGCAGGGCCAAGACGGCGCCTTTGTCTTGCAGGCGGAGATTCCGGGTTCGGGCACGGCCGCTGTCCACTACACAAAAAACGATGAGGGTTTTGGCCGCGTTTTCAGACAGGGCACGGTGGAAATTTTGATGTACCCGGCCCTGACCGAAGATCCGGAGGAAACCACTGGCTATTTTATGGACCTGGACAGGAACGGGATTCTGGAGTTCCTCAGCCTGACCGACGGCCCGGCGGGCAGCATAAACCTGTACAGCTTCATGAGGCTGCCGCTTAAGCCCCTGTACAGCATTGATACCGGCGAATAGTGGCCGTACCCGCGAACCAGGACAGAGCAGGCGGCGCGGCCCTTTGGCCGCCGCAGGCCTGCGGATGCCGCATATAAATAATTGCGCTATAAAAAAACAGGGCCTATTTATGCCTCCATGTCCCGTCCGTTATGCCTTTTTGTGACCCATAAGCCCTGCGCGGCCGCTCCAGCCGCCGGCACATGGGGAGCGGTCGCGCCGGACGGCGTATTTTCATCCAGGAATGGGCATAAGGAGAAGGCCATGAGCTCCACAAGCTGTTTAAGCCGAAAGACCCGCTGTGCGCTGATGGTGGCGGCGGCAATTGCCGAGGAAAGCAACGAGACGGAAAAAGCGGCCTTGATGTATGCGCTGCTGCCCGTCTCCGACGCCCCCGGACGCCCGGATCGCCTCACGGTGCTCCGCCGGGGCAAGCTGCTAAGGCTGGCAGGCAGCGCCGGCGGCTACAACGAATGTATCCTCAGAAGCCACCTGGGCGAAGAGCGCTTTCAACGCTTCCTGACCGATCCGGAAGCCTTTTGCGAAGGGCTGCTCAATGACTTTTACAGGGAACACCTGGCCAGCATCCTGAGCGGCGCGGAGCAGGAACGCCTGTGCGGCGCTTTGCTGCAGGCCGTTGCCAGCGGCGAATACAGCAAGGAAGAATGGGCGCGAAGAGGCTTCAGGCCCGAATGGTTCGCCGTGCTGCGTCCACTGATGTCCAGGGAGCAGAACGAACGTCTGCAGGAAGCTTTGGAACAGCTGAACTTCAAGCCGCATGAAGCTGCGAGTTAGCCCGGATATTTCACAGATTTGCGGGGCCCTTGCCCCTGGGGCAAAAATAGCGATTTTTAGCCGAAGCAAAATTCAACAGTGAAATCACCATGTTCGGTATTGAAGGGGATGGCGACCACCGGGTTGCTTGAAAAGTGCCGGATCAGGTGTCCGTCACCGACAATAACGGTGGGTGTCGAACCCTGCAGGGTGATGCCCTTTTCCACAAGCGCGGCGCGGGCCTGACCGGAGACCATGTTCGTCACCTCGCCCACCGCGTCCTGCGTGTCCTGCAATACGTCCTGGATGTCGTCGCCCAGCATGCCCCGTACCAGGGCAATGGCGCAGTTGCGGGAAAATGAAACCGATATGGAGCCGTTCAGGTCCCCGGTCACACCCACGATGGCCGAGACGTCGCCCTTGGCCACATTGTTTTTTTTGACATAAGGCTTGCCCGCCGAAGCGCTCATGCAAGCCATGGTGGATAGTATGTCCAGGGTGGCTTTAACAAAGGGTTTTGCGATGGCGATACCGTCAATCATGTACAATCCTTGCCGTGTACGCGGGAAGCAGAGCCGCTCGTTACCTTCCCGCAACACCACGCGCAGCATGCGTATTATGATGCCGCCGGGCCGGAGCCCGGCAATTCCACAAGGAAAAAGAGCAGACAACAAGTATAGATCCCTGTGGGGCAAAATGCAATGAATCTGCGCAAAAGTTCGTCGCCTCTCCGGGGGCCGGCCGGCCTTGGCCGTTCCTGACCGCTCCTTGCGCCTCACAAAAAGAGCAGCAGGGACAAGGCCATTACAGCCATGCCGCTCAAAACTCCGTAAGTGCACAGGTGATGCTCTCCGTAGCGCTCCGCGGCTGGCAGCAGTTCATCCAGGGAAATGAAGACCATGATCCCCGCTACGCCGGAAAACAGGAGCCCGAAGACCAGCGGGGTGAAAAAGGGCAGAAGCAGCAGAAAACCCGTCAGCGCGCCAATGGGCTCGGCAAGGCCGGAAAGAAAGGACCAGGTAAAGGCCTTGCGCCTGCTGCCCGTGGCGTAGAACAAGGGCACCGAAACGGCGATGCCTTCCGGGATGTTGTGGATGGCAATGGCCACCGCAATGGCAACGCCCGTGGCCGGCTCGTTCAGGGCCATGGTGAAGGTGGCAAGGCCCTCGGGAAAGTTGTGGATGCCGATGGCCAGGGCGGTAAATATTCCGGTGCGGCGCAAGGCTCCCAGGCTCTCCTCGCTGATGCACTCGCCCCTGGCGCTGCGCTCCGGGTCCTTGAGGCAGGTCTGCATGTCTTCAAGAATGCGCGCTTCATGCGGGTTTTCCGAACCGGGCACCAGTTTGTCAATAAGGGCAATGAGCCCGATGCCGCCGAAAAAGCCAAGGACCGTGAGCCATGAGCCTATGACCGCGCCACGCTCCGCGCTCAAGGCCTCGCGCGCCAGGACCAGGATCTCCACAAAAGAAACGTAGAGCATGACCCCGGCGGAAAAGCCAAGGGCCAGACACAAAAAACGGGTATTCGTCCGCTTGGCCAAAAAGGCGATGCAGGAGCCGATACCCGTGGCAAGGCCCGCGCCCAAAGTAAGGGCAAAGGCGAAAAGTATCTTTTGTGTATCAAATTCCATAAGCCCAAAATCCTGCCCCGGATCTTACATCGGCGCCATGCCCATCGCCCCTCCATTCGGGGCGAACTGATTTTGTCCCCGCACCGCGCGCAACAGACAACTGGGCCGGTGGCGGATGCGGGTGGCCGCCGCCCCCCTGCCGGGGGGGCCGTGGGGGCAAAGCCGCCTCAGGGGCGCTCTTTACTTGTTGCGCTCGGCTCCGGCGCTATATCCGAGGCCTTCAGGTCCGCTTCCGCTGCCGGATCCCCTTGCCCGGGCCGGCCGGCCTGGCCGCGCCCGGCAACTTCCCTGGCGTGGCGGGTGGCCCTTCTGGCGCGCATGAACCAGAGCGCGGCCACGAGAATGATTACGCCGATGAGCACGTAGAATATGCCGTGGCCGACCTTGTGCATGATCTGCAGGAACAGCTCGCCCACGTAAACGCCGCCGTAAGTGAAGGCCAGAGCCCAGACCCCGGCGCCGATGAGGTTCAGGCAGAAGAACTTTTTATGGCTCACGCCGCTGATGCCGAGCAATATCGGGGTCACGTTGCGCACCCCGTACACAAAACGAAAGCCCAGAATCAGGGCCACGTCGTATTTTTTGAACAACCTGGCCGCCTTGTCCATATTGCGCGCAATGCGCGGAAAATGCCGCAGCACGTCCGCGCCCTTGTATTTGCCCAGGCTGAACATGACCTGGTCGCTGCAAAAACTGCCGCCAAAGGCGCACAGGGCGATGAGCCAGGGCTTCAAACCCACCGTGCCCGAAAGGGCGCCGGCAATGATCACGATGGTTTCGCCTTCCAGAAAGGTCCAGACCAGAATGACCCAGTAGCCGTACTGCGAAAGCAGCTCCTGCGGCGTTTTGTCCGTCTGCGTCAGAAAATAGACAAGGCCGCCGATGGCCGCCAGGGCCAGCAGCGCGAGATACCAGTACTTGCGCAGCAGGTATGCGATGCCCCCCGTGGCCGGGGCGGGGTCCTTGGA
>JAJDJN010000114.1 GCA_030267245.1 Desulfovibrio sp. OttesenSCG-928-A18 | reverse complement strand
AGGCCGACCACATTACCCGTGAACCCGAGCAGGTGAAGGCCTTTCGCGATACCTGGAAGGACGGCATCCACAGCTATCTGACCTATCTGCGGGACAGGCTCATTGCGGCGCGGGACTTACTGACGGAATCCGGTAGTATTTTTGTGCAGATTGGCGACGAGAATGTGCACCGGGTACGGGCGGTGATGGATGAGGTGTTTGGGGATGAAAATTTTGTTAATCAAATTTCATTTGTAAAAACAACAGGGCAAAGTGACAATTTACTTGCGTCTGTTTCTGACTATATTTTATGGTATTCAAAAAACAATTTTCCTCTTAAATATAATCAATTATATTTATCCAAATTAACATCTGGACAAGGTGGAACCGCTTATAGAAAATTACTATTACCGGATAGAACAACAAGAAGCTTGGAAAAAGATGAAGTCGCAGGCATTAAAGAACTGCCAAGTGGGTCTAAAGTATATCGAATCGATAATTTATCAAGTCAACGTCCAGCACAAGGTGCTGATATTCGCTCTTTTAACTTCCAGGGGAAATATTTTTCACCAAGTTCTGGCACATTCAAAACTGATCTTACAGGGCTTGAAAGACTCGTCGATGCAGGTAGGCTAGAAGCCTCTAATAAAAATTTGTATTATGTTAGAATGATCGATGATTTTCCAGCTTATCCAATAACTAACAACTGGAATGATACCGTTGTTGCTGGCTTTGCCAGCGACAAAAGGTATGTTGTTGAAACTTCTACAAAAATAATTGAACGCTGCATCCTCATGGCCACCGATCCAGGCGACCTCGTCCTTGACCCCACCTGCGGCAGCGGCACCACCGCCTATGTGGCCGAGCAATGGGGCCGCCGCTGGATTACCATAGACACTTCCCGCGTAGCTCTGGCCCTGGCCCGCAGCCGCATTATGGGCGCGCGCTATCCCTATTACCTCCTGGCTGATTCCAAAGAGGGGCAGATAAAGGAAGCGGAAGTTACCCGCACCGAGCCGTCATCACGCTCCACATACAACAATATCCAGCATGGCTTTGTGTATGAGCGCGTGCCGCACATAACCCTCAAGTCCATTGCCAATAACGCGGAAATCGACGTTATCTGGGACAAATGGCAGGAAAAACTGGAACCCTTGCAGGAAAAGCTCAATGCCGACCTGAAAAAATCCTGGGAAGAATGGGAAATCCCGCGCGAGGCCGACGACGCTTGGCCGGACGCCGCTAAAAAGCTCCATGCCGAGTGGTGGAAGGCCCGCATTGCCCGGCAAAAAGAAATTGATGCCTCCATTGCCGCCAAGGCGGATTTTGAATTCCTTTATGACAAGCCCTATGTGGACAGCAAAAAGGTCCGCGTGGCCGGGCCGTTTACCGTGGAGAGCCTTTCTCCGCACCGCATGCTGGCCGTGGATGAAGACGACAACATCATCGATCCGCTGGACAGGGCCGTCAAAGATGGCGCCAAAGATTTTGCGGCCATGATCCTGGACGAGCTGCGCATGGCCGGGGTGCAGCAGATGTACAAGGAAGACAAGATCAGCTTTTCTTCCTTAAAGCCATGGCCGGGCCGCTACATCTGCGCGGAAGGCGTCTATCAAGAAAAAGGGCAGGAGCAGAGCGAAGGAGGCGAGGTTGATCGCCGGGCCGCCATCTTCATCGGGCCAGAATTCGGCAGCGTGCAGCGGCAGGATTTGGTAGCAGCAGCACGCGAAGCGGCGGATTCGGATTTTGACGTGCTTATTTCCTGCGCTTTCAACTACGATGCTGCTTCCGCCGACCTCCCGGCCCTTGGCCGCGTGCGTATCCTCAAGGCCCGCATGAATGCGGATCTGCATATGTCCACGGATCTCAAAAACACCGGCAAGGGCAACCTGTTCGTCATTTTCGGCGAGCCGGATATCGAGGTGATTCCGGTCGGCGAAAAACAAATCCAGGTCAAAGTGCGCGGCGTGGACATCTTCGACCCCTCCACCGGGCAGGTGCGCAGTAACGAGCCGGACGAAATCGCCTGCTGGTTCATTGATACGGATTATAACGAGGAAAGTTTTTTTGTGCGCCAGGCCTACTTCCTTGGAGCCAACGATCCCTACAAAGCGCTCAAAACCAGCCTTAAAGCGGAAATTGGCCGGGAAGCCTGGGAAAGCCTGCACAGCGATATTTCCCGCCCCTTTGACAAGCCTACTTCCGGGCGCATCGCCGTAAAAGTCATCAACCACCTTGGCGATGAAGTGATGAAGGTGTACCGGGTGCTGTGATGGAGTTTCGCATTGCAGATACCTTTACCCAAAGCCTTGCCCGTCTGACGGCGGCGGAACAGAAGCTGGTTAAGCAGACCGCTTTTGATGCTCAAGTAAGCCCATCCAGCACTGGCCTTTCTTTTCACAAACTGGATAAGAGCAAAGACAAAAACTTCTGGTCGCTCCGTGCCGGGTCCGATATCCGCATCATTGTGCACAAAACAGAAAAAAGCCTGCTGTTTTGCTACGTGGATCATCACGATAAAGCCTATGCATGGGCTGAACGCCGCAGGTTGGAAGTACACCCAAGGACAGGTGCTGCCCAACTTGTAGTGTTGCCTGAAAGCACGGCTACAGAGCCGCCAACTTTCGCTGGACCGATGGGCATTGCGCGGATTCCACGATTGGCGCATTTAACATCGGAACTACTATTGCGATCCGGAATCCCGGAGTCTTGGATTCCTACTATCCATAACGTTAGTAGTGAAGATGAGTTACTGGAAGTTGCAGAGCTACTACCTGCCGAAGCTGCTGAAGCGCTCATTGGCTTTGCTGTTGGCTTGACTCCAGTACTTGCTCAGCCCGCCAATGATATCACTATTGACGCCGCCTTTGACCACCCGGACGCCATGCGCCGTTTCCGCCTCATGGGCAGCCCGGAAGAATTGCGACGCGCTCTGGATTACCCGTGGGACAAATGGATCGTCTTTCTCCATCCGGAACAGCGTAAACTGGTGCAAGGCGAATATAACGGCTCCATCAAAGTCAGCGGCTCCGCCGGAACCGGCAAAACCGTGGTGGCCTTGCATCGTGCCGCACACCTTGCCAGAACGCATGAAAGCGCACGTATTCTGCTCACAACACTGACCAAACCGCTTGCCAATGCCCTGCAAAACAAACTGAATACTCTGCTGGCTCATGAACCGCGACTTTCCGAGCGTATAGATGTGCACTCGCTGAACGGTTTGGCGACTCGTCTTTTGCGACTGTACGGTAGAGAGCTTGGCAGTGATGTTGCTCCGGCAACGCCTGGGCGGATAAAAACTATTCTGGAAGATGGCATAAAAAAACTCAACCTTTCCGGCTATACTGACGCATTCTTGTATGACGAATGGACTGAACTTGTTGATGCCCGGCAGCTCAAAACCTGGGAAGAGTACAGTACCGTTCCACGTCTGGGCCGTAAAACCCGCCTCTCCACCCAGCGCCGAGAAACGCTGTGGGAGTTATTTGCCTATGTCAACAGCACTCTGGCAGAGCAGAACCGCTACACCGAAGCGGCCATTTTCACCTGGCTTGCGGGAAAAATCGGCACACTGAAAAATCCTCCTTTTGACTACATCATTGTAGATGAAGCGCAGGATGTCAGCTTTGCCCAGATGCGCTTTTTGGCCGCTCTCGGCGCGCATAGATCGGATACCCTTTGTTTCTGCGGTGACCTTGGTCAGCGCATTTTCCAACTGCCGTTCTCTTGGAAATCTTTGGGCGTGGATATCCGTGGGCGCTCCTACACCTTGCGCGTGAACTACAGAACGTCGCATCAAATTCGCATGCAAGCGGACAAACTCCTGGAAGCGGAAATTACCGATGCTGATGGCAATGTCGAAAAACGTGCCAATCCGGTTTCCGCTTTCAACGGTCCGAATCCGGAAATAGTCACCCTTGCTTCCCAGGCAGAGGAGATTGAAACTGTTGCCCTGTGGCTGACCGAAAGACGCGAAGAAGGCGTTGACCCCAGAGAGATTGCCGTATTCGTCCGTTCGGAAGATGAATACCCGCGCGCCGTTAAAGCCCTTGAAGCGGCGGAGATCCCCTTCACCATTCTTGATGCGGATATGGAGGTCAGTCTGGATAAAGCCACCCTGGCTATCATGCATCTGGCCAAAGGCCTGGAGTTTAAATCCGTGGTGGTCATGGCCTGCGATTCCGACGTCATTCCCTCCCGCAAACGCATTGAAAGCATGGGAGACGACGCCGACATGGAAGACATCTATGTCACCGAACGCCAGCTTCTTTATGTGGCCTGTACCCGCGCCCGCGATAATTTGATGATAAGCGGCGTGGAGCCGGTATCGGAATTTTTGGATGATTTATTGATGTAGCAAAAGTAAATTTTCACTGAAGGAAGGCGCTACGCCCATTTTCCGCGCATATCGCTCAATGCGAACTATGGATAGATTAGGCGATTTGATAAAAAATAAAGACATGATCAATAACGAACAAAGAAACCTCTTCACCCGACAGACAGAAGAGCTGTGCCGCGAAAACGACGCGTCTTTATTGTTTCTGACCTTGTTCGGCTCAATGCTTTATGGAACGGAAACGCCCGGAAAATCCGATGTGGATATTCGCGGTATTTTTCTGCCTTCACAAGAATCACTGGCCCTGAACGCAGCGCCAAAGAGTCTGCATTATTCGACCGGCAGCGGGGAGCGACGCAACACATCTGCCGATGTGGATATTGATCTCTGGTCGATACAGCATTGGCTGCTGAAGCTTTTGCCCGCAGGCGATACTGGCGCACTGGACGTCCTGTTTTCGCCATCGCACGCGGCTTGTACATTGTATCGCGATCCCAGGCTTGATGCCGCTTTCAACACCCCATTGAAGCTTTTGGACGCAAAAAATGGCCGGGCCTACGCGGAGTATAGTCTTGGGCAGGCAAAAAAGTATGGCATCAAGGGCTCGCGCATTGGTGCGCTGAAAAATGTTTACAAATGGCTCTTGGCCAATTACCCCTCTCCCGCTCCGGACGCCAGACTTCGGGATATTATCGAAGCTCTTGCGGCGGCGTGTGCTGACAACAGGTTTTGTTCCATTGAACTGATCCAGGACGAGCCTGCCATCCAACTGTGCGGAAAAATACACGTTGGCAGCATTCGCGTCGCAGAATTTCTTCGCCGGGTGGAGTCAGGCATGCACCGCTACGGCTCTCGCGCAGCCGAGGCGGAGCAGAATCAGGGGATAGATTTTAAGGCGCTATCGCATGCGCTGCGCGCTCTGGATCAAATGGAAGAGCTGCTTGACACGGGCAGGATTTCATTTCCCCTTAAAAACCGGGAAGAACTGATCGCCGTCAAACAAGGGGCGCTTCCCTGGTCTGAACTTGAGCCAAAAATTCTGTCCAGATTGGCGGATATTGATGCATTGCGTGAGGCTCGTGATTTTCAGGGGTATTTTGACAAGCAATTTGCGGAACAGCAGATTCTTTCTTGTTACGGCCTTCCCGGCATTCATCGCCCGAAAGCGGACAAAAAGAACCTTTTCCAAGATAGTTTTGCCATCCCGCCAAATACGCTGCACGTCATTCAAGACAAACTCACTGCCGCTGAAAGTACGTATAGGGTCAAAATTCTTTACGCCTGTGAATCCGGCAGTCGTGGCTGGGGTTTTGCTTCGGATGATTCCGATTTTGATGTGCGTTTCATCTATGCGCATGAACCGGATTGGTATCTTGGGCTTGCCCCGGAAGAAAAGCGGGATGTGCTGGAGCTTGGTATTGAAGACACACCGGTGGGAGAACTCGATATCAACGGCTGGGAGCTGCGCAAGGCCTTAAAGCTTTTTCGGCTTTCCAACCCTCCATTGCTGGAATGGCTTTCTTCTCCGCTAATCTACAGGGAGTCCGGGCCGCTGGCTTCGCTACTGCGGGATGCCGCGCCTCAAAGTATTTCTCCCATCAGGGCATGGCACCACTATCGCAGCCTCATGGAAAAAAGTCGGGCGCGATATTGGGACAAAAAACCGTCAATCAAAGCCTGGTTCTATATTTTGCGCCCACTGCTCGCCATGCGTTGGATTGAACTTGGAAACGGTGTGCCGCCCATGCGTTTTGACCTGCTCATGGATGGCGTTATTCGGGATATCGCGCTCCGAGAAGATCTGAATGCCCTGGTGAGACTAAAAAAGCTTGGGGCTGAGCAAGATGGCTTTACACCGCCGCCGAGTGTGGCTGTGTTTGTAGAGAGCGAATTGAAACGACTCCACGACAACCCACCGAAACTTGCACCCGAACGCCAGAAGGTAGAGCTGGACTCTATATTCCGATCTTCGCTTGATGCCGCCTGGCCAATATGGCGAAAGGCCATCAGATAAAATGGGAACGTTTGGTGTGGGGAAGCAAAAAAAGCGGTTATGATGAACTTCATCATAACCGCTTGAATTTCCTGGTGGCAGTACAGGGCTTGAACCTGTGGCCCCCGCCGTTGAAGGAGAAATTGCCGGTTTTACTGATTTTGACGAAATTTGATTATTCTTAAAATTCAATAAATTAACGGCACATAGCCTTGTTGCAATTTTACGTTTTTTTACCCTATTTTGAGCCTCGGTGTTGGGTATGGTGTTGGGTAGAATTACAAC
>JAJDJN010000113.1 GCA_030267245.1 Desulfovibrio sp. OttesenSCG-928-A18 | reverse complement strand
GGCCACCTCGTCCGCCAGCTCACCCAAATCCATAAGCTGTTCAAGAAAGCCGAGCAGTTCCAGGCGGCGCTCCTCTTCCGAGAAAAGGAAATCCTCCTGGCAGCGCCCGGATTTCAGATATTCTTCCAGTTCTTTCAGATAACCGCTGTTGAGAGTCGCCATGGGTGCTTCCTTGTAATTACATCATGGGCAGAGAGCCGTGCCCTTTTTCTTTTGTGCGGTCTTCGACATCAATGCCCTTTTGCGGGGTATAGTCGAACAGCGTATTGGCGACCGGGCTCTTGCTATCCATTTTGCTGAAGCTGATGTCATTTTCATTGCCGAAAAAATCATACAGACACACGCGCCGGATGAACCCGCTTTTGGCATCCACCCAAAGACGCGCCTCCACCAGTGATTCCGTTGGTTCTTTGGGGTACAGGCGCAAGCTTACAAGCCCCTTTTCCTCCCCCGTGTTCTCCACAAAAAAATCCTGGCTCAGGCTGGCCTGCCCGGTGACCACATGGGCGACGCTGCGCGAATCCTGGGCCAGATCCGGGGCATACTTGTACGCCACCTCTTCGTCAGGAAAGACGTTCCAGATGACTTTGGGGTTCACTATAAGCAGTTCCGGGGACGGGGCCCTTACGTCCCAGCGCATGAGCAGCGGTTTTTTAAAATACAGCACACCCGTGAGCTTTTTTCTGGAACCGCTCTCCTTGTGCACCAGCACCTGGGTGAAATCGGCGCGCAGGCTTTGTATCTGTTTGTAAGTCTCCTGCACCTTGTCAATCACCGGGTCGGCCAGGGCGCTGCCGCAATAAAAAACACACAGCGCCAGAGCGGACAGAAAAAAAAGATGCATCCGTTTCATATGCTCCACTCCTTCTTGCCCTAGGGCCTGTTTCTAAGGAAACACTGATTAATTCACTGAGAAATCCCCCGGCTCTGCCGGGGGATTTCTCAGTGAATTAACGAATCACAAGCCTGGGCCTGCTGCCGTCCGCGGGGCCGATTATGCCGTCCTGTTCCATCTGTTCCACAAAGCGGGCCGCCTTGTTGAAGCCGATGCGGAACTTGCGCTGGATCAGTGAAATGGAGGCCTTGCCCTGGGAGCGCACAAATTCCACCGCTTCGTTATACATGGGGTCGGCCCCCGGATCGCTGCCGCCGTTGCCCGAAAGCACTCCGCTGCCGCCGCCTTCCGGAGCCCAGTCCGAAAAGTCCACCCGGTAGTCGGGCGGCTGTTGTGTTTTCCAGTAGTTCACCACCGCATTCACGTTGTCGTCATTGACAAAGGCGCCGTGCAGCCGCCGGAATTTGCCGCCGCCCGGCTTGAAAAGCATGTCGCCCTTGCCCAGCAAATGTTCCGCGCCCACGGTATCCAGGATGGTACGCGAATCGTGCTTGGATGTAACCTGAAAGGATATGCGGCAGGGGAAGTTGGCCTTGATCAGCCCTGTCACCACATCCACACTCGGGCGCTGCGTCGCCAGGATCAGGTGGATGCCCGCCGCCCTGGCCAATTGGGCCAGGCGCACGATGCTTGTCTCCACTTCCTTGGCCGCCACCAGCATGAGGTCCGCCAGTTCATCAATAACGATCACCAGATAGGGCATGAACACAAGATCGTCCAGCCCTTCCGGGGCATCGCCCTTCCAGGAGGCCACGCGGGCGTTGTAATCGGCGATATTGCGCACCCCGGCGCGGGCGATGGCGTTGTAGCGTTCCTCCATTTCAGCCACAGCCCATTCCAGGGCGTTTTTGGCCAGTTGCATTTCGGTCACCACCGGGTGCACCAGATGCGGCAGGTCGGCGTATATGGCCATCTCCACCCGTTTGGGATCCACCAGCAGCAGCTTCACCTGATCCGGCCTGGCCTTGTAGAGAAAAGACAGAATAATGGAATTTATGCACACGCTTTTGCCCGCGCCCGTAGCCCCGGCCACCAGCAGATGCGGCATGACCGCAAGATCCGCCACAGCGGGCAGCCCGGCTATGTCCTTGCCAAGGGCCAGGGTGAGCAGGGATGAAGACTGGCTGAAGGTCTGCGAGCCCAGCAGTTCCTTCAGGCAGACTGTTTCCCGGATCTCGTTGGGAATCTCGATGCCCACCGTGTCCGTTCCCGGAACGGGCGCCTGGATGCGCACGGCCACAGCCTTGAGAGCCAGAGCCAGATCGTCGCTCAGGTTGGCGATGCGCGAAACCCTGACCCCGGGCGCGGGGCGCAGTTCAAACATGGTGACCACCGGCCCTGGCGTGATGCCCACCAGTTCCCCCTGAATGCCGAAATCGCTCAGGCAGGTCATCAGGCTGCGGCCCTTGTCCTCAAGCACGGAGCGCGGCGTCTGGCCCCTGGTTGCGGGCGCGGCCTGCAGCAGTTCAAGCGAGGGCAACGCGACCCGCCTTGGCGCGACCATTCGCAGCAGGGCCCTGCCAAGCCCGCCGCCATCCTCTTCCCTTGCAGCCGGTATTTTTGGGATGTCATGAATGGGGATCGCCCCTTCCCGGGCTTGCACCGGCAATGGCTCCCGCGTTGGCGGAGCCTGAAGCGGCTCATGTCGGATTTCATGCCCGGCCGGGGCCTCCGGCTCTGCCGTCGTAGGCGAAGATGACGTTGTCGGAGCTGATGCCTGGGCCTGCCCCTGGGCCGGATGCGTAAAAAGTGCGCCGCGATAGCCGGAAGAACTCGACGGCAGCGTATGGTGCTGCACAGGCCCTGGGGCCGGCGCGGCCACATCCGCCCTGCCGCGTAAGGGCGGCACCGCTGTGGGCGAATCCCGCTCCCACTGCTCATCATAAGTCGGGGCCTGGTCTGGAGTCGGGCCCGGGTCTGGGGGCGGATTCGATTCGAAACGGCTTTGCCGCGAATCCGGGCTTGCTCCGTTTTTCGGCAAGGACAAAGACGGCCCGGGGGAAGAATCTTCACTCCACAAGGCATCAAGCAATTCCGCATCTTCGGTCAGGCTGGGCAGGGCGCGGCGGTCAAGGGAGTCCCGTTCCGGATCAGAAGCAAAGCCTGCGGCTGCCGAGGCAGGGGGGAAAGCGGAATTATAGCCGCGCAGGGCAAGGGGGCCGTCGGACGCGTCTTGCTCGTCGTACCGGGAAGGGGCGGCGGGAACCTCCTGGGCCGCCGGCCGGGGCCGCCCCCCGGAAGCCGGAACCCAGGCCGCCTCCCGTTCAAAATCCCTTACCCAGGGGGGCAGATCCTCATCAAGACTATGGTGCCTGCCCGACTCGTCCGCTCCCTGCCGCTCAAAGGCCCCGTCCTGCGCCGGCGCTGCGGCTGAAACAGAAGGCGCAAGGGGGGCGCGCAGGTCATCGGGCATGGTCAGGCCGGGGAACATTTCCAGGGAATCGGGCACCGGGTTGGGTTTTGGATAGGCCCCCGCCCTGCCCGCTTCTTCCCTGTATGCCGCCTGGCGGTCAAAAAAGCTATCATGCGCGGCCGGCTCCCGCTCCGCCGCATCGTACGGATTTTGCTCAGGGGCGGCGGCATAGCCCTCAGGCGCAAGGCGGCCGCCGTGGCGTTCCTGATCCAGGGCGGCTCTGGCCGCGTCCGCCTTGTAAAAAAGATCCGGGCCGCCGTCACGGTCAACCCGGGATGGCTGGGGAAAAGACGACAAACGGGCTGCCTCCGCGCTATCCGGCGCGTATGTTCCCACGGCCCCGGCTCCGTTGCCGGCTTCGCCGTCCTGTACGCCGTTCAGTTGGCTTTCGGGCTCGTCCTGCGCTTCGTCCTCGCGCAGATAAATGACCTTGGCGTGCTGTACGGGATCATCATCGTCCCGGCTTCGGACAAGCAGGGCGGGATTTGGCTGGCCTTTGGCGCTGCTGCTGCTGCCGCCCTGCGTCATCGTGGACGGGGGGGCCAGGGGGGCCGAATGCATTTCCGGCAGGGCAAGGGGCTGTTTTTCTTTTTGCGCGCGCCTGGCTTCGCGGCGGGCGCGGAATTTTTCGGCCGTGTCTTCAAGCATGCCGGTAAAGGCGTTCCACAAGGCGCCGCAGCCGGCAACCAGCAGCATGAGCCAGGAAAGGCCGGTCAGCATCTGCACACAGAGCAGCAACAGAAAAATCCAGACCAGCAGGGCTCCCGTGCTCCCCAGCCAGCCGAGCATGCCGCTGAGCAGCATATGCCCAAGGATGCCGCCGCCGTGGGTGGACACGTTGCCGGCGCCAAGGGGTGCGTCGGCCCGGGCGAGCATGGGGATAAGGTTCAGATCCCCGGCCGCCCCGGCCTGGCTGACCACAAGGCAGAGCACGATAAAGCCGCACCAGCGCCATCCCGGCCATCTGTCCGCGCCCAGGATGCGCCGCGCTCCGGCAAGACAGAGAAAGGCGGGCAGCACCCAGGAGGCCATGCCGAGTATGTCGAACAAAAAGCCCGCCACATAGGCGCCAAAGAGCCCGGCCTTGTTGTGTATCCTGCCCACCCCGCTCACGACATGGTTCAGCCAGGGGTCGCGGCTGTCAAAACTGGCCAGACTGAGGATGAACAGCAGGCCGCAAAAGATGAAGAACAGCCCCCAAAGCTCGCGGCCAAGTCTGCCGCCGTCGCCGGAGTTCTTTTCTTTCGCGTTTTTTGCACGCGGATATTTGCTCGACCTGCTGGCCTGGGACATGGAGCGTCCTTGTCAAAGCTGTTCGTCGTTCAAAGTCATGCGCAACTTGAAGCCCTTCACGCTTCAAGCTTATTCGCGGCCGAGATAGGCGCCGCTTCTGGTGTCAACCTTGACCTTGTCGCCGCTGTTTACAAAAATGGGCACCTGGATCACAAGGCCGGTTTCCAGGGTCGCCGGTTTGGTGACGTTGGACACGGTATCGCCTTTGGCGCCTGGGTCTGTTTCCGTCACCTCAAAAACCAGGGAGGCGGGCAAATCGAAGTCCAGGGGCTGACCCTGGTAAAGCAGCACCTGCACGAGCTGGCTCTCTTTAAGGTAGCCGGCCTTGCCGTCCGTTGACTCGGCCTTGATGTGCAGCTGTTCGTAGGTGGTGAGGTCCATGAAAATCAAGTCGTCAGCTTCGCTGTACAGATACTGCATTTCCCTGGTTTCCAGATCGGGTTTCCCCACTTTTTCACCGGAGCGAAAAGTGATGTCCTGCATCCTTCCGGTCAGAAAGTTGCGCAGTTTGGTCCGAATCATGGCCCCGCCCTTGCCGGGCTTGAAGTGCTGAAATTCCACTATTTCATAGGGGGTGCCCTCTACTTCTATTTTCAGGCCTTTTCTAAAGTCGGTTGTTGAATACATGCAAACTCCTGTATTGGGGTGAATTTCCTGCGCCGGCCGCCTTGGCGGCATAACCGGCTCAAAGGCAGCGGCGCCCGCTCAAGAAGCGTCCGCTTCAAGACAATGATGGTACAAGGCCTCAATGGCAAGGGCGTAACTCATGAGCCCGAAGCCGGTAATGACGCCCAGACTGTGCGCGGCAAGATAGCTCTGCCGGCGTATGGGCTCATCGCGGGCAAAAACGTTGCTGATGTGCACTTCCACCACCGGGATGCCGATCCAGGCCACGCAGTCCGCAAGGGCGAGGCTGGTGTGGGTGTAGGCACCGGCATTGAACACAATACCGCGCACCTTGTCCGAGCGCGCCTGTTCCAGGCGGTCGATGAGCCGGCCTTCGCTGTTGTTCTGGAAAAAGGACAGGGCCAGCCGTTCAAAACGCGCGCCCATAAGCTCGCGCGCCAGGATGGGGATGCTCTCCAGGCTTCTGGTTCCGTATATGTCCGGCTGCCGCTCGCCAATGCCCACAAGGTTCGGTCCGTTCATGACAAGAATGGACAAAGGATTGTTGCTCGGCATGACACCCTCGTTAGCGCAGTTGAAACAGTTGGGGCAACCTGTTAATTTCGCAAAGACGCGCAATTTGTCAAGTCTTGAAATTTTATAGGGAAGCGCTGAGTAATGAGGGTTTTTGTTCTCTGGCAAGAAAGGCGAGTTCCGGGCGGAGCGATTGTATCAGGACATACATGAGCTTCGCACCGGGCGAGCCCTGTTCGAAGCAGGGCACAGCCAGAGGGCAAAAAGACCATTAATCAGTGCTTCCATAGAAATAAGGACCTGTTATATGTCTTCCATCCCCGGGCCTTTTCCCTCCCTCAGTCTGGAGGTAACGGCCTTTACCCGGGCCCAACTCCATTGCCCCGAGGCGGCGCAGGCGGCCCTGGCCGGACGTTCCAACGTGGGCAAATCTTCGCTGATCAACGCCCTTGCCGGGCGAAAGGCGCTGGCCAAGGTCAGCGCCGCCCCCGGCAAGACCCGCAGCATCAACTATTACAGGCTAGGAAAAGAGGAAGCCTTCCTGGTAGATCTGCCCGGCTACGGCTACGCCCGCTGCAGTCAGGCGGAACGGGCGAAATGGGCGGCCCTGCTTGAGCACTATCTGCGCTCCACGCCCGGACTCCGGGCCCTGGTGCTGCTGCTGGACGCGCGGCTTACACCCCAGAAATCAGACCTGGAACTCTTAAGCTATGCTGCTGCCCTGGGACTGCCCCTGCACCCGGTGCTGACCAAGGCCGACAAATGTTCAAAAAGGGAATTGCAGACCTGCCTTAACGCCTGGAGCGCCTTTGTGCCCCAGGAGTCCCTGCTGGCCAGCTCCGCACGCAACGGTCAGGGC
>JAJDJN010000112.1 GCA_030267245.1 Desulfovibrio sp. OttesenSCG-928-A18 | reverse complement strand
GCCGCCGCGCTGGTTCATGTCACCGGCGGCCTCTTCAGAGCAATCCACCACAAAATCAATGTCCACAGGGCGCAAGCCGGAGTTTTTCACCAGGTGCATCAGGGCCAGCACCGCTCCGGCCTTGCTGGCGATGTTCTCAAGCAATACGTGGGCGGAAAGGTTCGCGTCCACTTCATGCCCCCTGCGGCAGCAGGCCACCACCCGGCCCTCAAAAAAAAGCGGCAGGGCATGCTGCGTTTCCACCTGTTCCATGATCTCCGGGGCTTCATGGCCCTGCTCCAGCCGTTTGAGCTGTTCTTCGCCGAGCAGGGGGTGAGCGGCCAGCCGTTCCCTGATCCGGGCGGCAAAGTCCTTTTCCAGCCAGACAAGGTCGAAGACGTCGCAAATGTCCATCAGCCCGATGAACTCGTCCTCGGGCATGATCTCGCCGTAGCGGCCAAAACGCCGGGCCTTGTCCAGAAGGTTTTCCTGACAGGGGCGCGGATGCTCCGTCAGTTCGTCCGCGCTCATGGCTCCGGTATAGGTAAGATTGGGGGCGTAGCGGCAGACCGTATCATAGGATTGCGCGGCCTTTGCCAGATCCGCCAGATAGGGGGAATCCGGATGCGCCTCATGTTCCAGATGCGGCGTGGTGCCGTAACGCAGGCCGAGTTCGGCCGCGTAATTCAGGCAATATGCGGTGGCTTTGACGGCAACGGTGGCCATGGCTATCTCCTTGGTTGTATGCCTGCGGGCGACCGGGCCCCGGCCCCGGTCAAAGGGGCGCTGCCCCCTTGAGTTCCCCCGACAGGGGAAAATGCTTTCTCCCGGTCCTGGTGTGCGGAACCTGAAAGCCACATTGCTCCGGTCCGGGCAGGGCAAGAAACTGAATCCCGCTGCCGTATTGGCACATCACAGCATGCAGCCGCCCGAGCCGATAAGGCAAAATTGCGGGTCCAGGGGGCCACGCCCACTGGCGGGGATTCCCAAGGGGCGGCGCCCCTTGGGCGGGGTTTCCAAAGGGGCGGAGCCCCTTTGGTTCTATGCCTGGCAGGCGCAGGCCGCGCCGTCGCCGGGGCTGGCGTCGTCGGCCAGGTGTTTGTAGGGGGAGATTTCGCGCAGCCGTGTGATGATTTTGGGCAGTGTCGCGGTCACAAAGTCCACTTCTTCCTGTGTATTGTAGCGGCTGAGGGAGAGCCGCAGGGAGCCGTGGGCATAGGTAAAGGGCACGCCCATGGCCCGCAGCACGTGTGACGGTTCAAGGCTGCCCGAGGTGCAGGCGGAGCCGGAGGAGGCGCAGATGCCGAACTGGTCGAGCATGAGCAGGATGGCTTCGCCCTCCACATATTTGAAGGAGATATTCATGGTATTGGGCAGCCGTTGTTCCGGGTCGCCGTTGATGATGGCTTCGGGTATTTCGGCCAGCAGGCGTTCTTGCAGTTTGTCACGCAGGGCGCGGACCCTGGTGTTTTCGTCGCTGGTATGTTCGGCGGCAAGGGCGCAGGCCGCGCCCAGGGCCACGATGTTCGGCACCGCTTCTGTGCCGGCGCGGCGGCCGCGCTCCTGGTGTCCGCCCCGGAGAAAGGGTCTGAAGGGTGCGCCCCGGCGCACGTACAGGGCGCCCACACCTTTGGGCGCATGCAGCTTGTGTCCGGACAGGGCCAGATAATCGATTGGCAGGGCTTGCAAATCGATGGGTATTTTGCCCACCGCCTGCACCGCGTCCACGTGAAAGAGCACGTCGCGTTCCCGGCAGAGCTTGCCGATGGCCTCAACCGGATAGATGTTTCCGGTTTCGTTGTTGGCGAACATCACGGACACCAGGGCCGTATCCTTGGTAATGGCGGCGGCGAGATCGTCTAGGGACAGCCGTCCTTTGCCGTCCACAGCGAGAAAGCTGACCGTATAGCCCTGTTTTTCCAGGTATTGGCCGAGGGAAAGCACGGCCGGGTGTTCCACCCGGGTGGTGATGAAGTGCTTTTTTTCCGGCCGCGCGCGCAGGGCGGAGAGGATGGCGGTGGAGTCGCTTTCGGTGCCGCAGGAGGTAAAGAGTATTTCTTCCGGGCTTGCGCCGATGAGTCCGGCCGTCTGTTCCCTTGCCCTGGCCACCGCCTCCTGGGAGCGTCCGGCAAAGGAGTACATGCTTGAGGGGTTGCCGTACTGATCCCGCAAAAAGGGGAGCATGGCCTCAAGCACTTCCGGGGCCACGGCAGTGGTGGCGTTGTTGTCGAAATAGACTGTTTTGGCGCTCATGGGGCCACCTCCCTGACTGTTATATCCGCTTCCACCTGGTCGCGAAGGGTCTGCTGCACAAAGCCTTCGATGGTCAGGCGGCTGGACGGGCAGCTTGTGCACATGCCGCGCAGGGCGACGGACACTTCCTTGCCGTTGATGTCCAGCAGCTCGATGTCGCCGCCGTCCTGTTGCAGGCGCGGGCGGATGATTTCATCCAGCACGGTCATGACCCGCTGCATGCGCTGCACATTGCTGAGCGGGGGCGTGGCGCCGTCTTGCTGGCGCAGATCGCCGATGCCGGCCGGCGCGGGCCGCTCCGCGCCCTTGTTGCCGCCCGGGGCTTTGCCGGCCAGGGTGGCCTCGAGGATGCCCCGGATATCTTCAAGGCAGTCGCCGCAGCCGCCGCCGGCCTTGGTGAAGTTGGTTATTTCCTCGACGCTGGTCAGTTTGTTTTCCTGTATGACCTTGACGATCTGGTCTTCGGTCACCCCGAAGCATTTGCAGACCAGGCGGCCTTCGTGGCTATGGGGTACGGGCGGCTCGCCGCGATAGGCCCGGACGGCCGCCTCGAGGGCTTCCTGGCCCATGACGGAGCAGTGCATCTTTTCCCTTGGCAGGCCGCCGAGAAAGTTGGCGATATCCTTGTTGCTGATGGCCAGGGCTTCTTCCACGGTCTTGCCCTTGATCATTTCGGTGAGCGCGGAACTGGAGGCAATGGCGCTTGCGCAGCCAAAGGTCTGGAAGCTGGCGTCCTGTATGATGTTGTTCTCTATTTTGAGGTAGAGCTTGAGGGCGTCGCCGCAGGCAAGGCTGCCCACTTCGCCCACAGCGTTGGCGTCTTTGAGTTCCCCGACGTTGCGGGGGTTGAGGAAGTGCTCGCGGACAGTATCGGTATATTCCCACATATTGAACCTCCATGATAATATAGGCCGTCGCCGGCCAAAGGGCTTGAGCCCCCTTGCAAGCCCGGCCGGGTCAAGGCCCGGGCGGCTGGCAGATTTGAGCGTCGCATTTGCGGCGGAACAGGGGGCTGCGCTTTCGGGCAAATTCACTTTGAAAAAGTGTATCTGCTTTGTAGGCTTTGTCCTCAAATCCTTGCCCTGAGATGCTCAAGGGCCAGTTGTGTGCCAGTCGTGTGCGAGTCGTGTGCGAGTCGTGTGCGAGTCGTGTGCGTAAAGTTCAGCAAACTGGCTTCCGTGGCATCTTGTCTTAGGCGCCAAGGGCCCGGAAACGGAAATGAGGTACAGCGTCGGCACAATATATATACTTAAAACGGGTTTAGCCATTAGAAAAGAGGGGGAGGCTTTTTAGCTTGTTTTGCGCAAGGGCTTTGGCATTGCGCCGCTGGGGAAGATTTTGTACCATCACGGCCTTTGCGGAGAGCGCAAGGAAAAGCGCATCTACAGTGGAAAAAGGAGCAGGAATGTTTTTGCAGAGAGTACGTTCACGGTTGCTTGGCGGTGCGGCGGCCTTTGGCCTGCTGCTGTTGGGCTTGTCGCTTTTTGTTGCCCAGGGGCACGCGGCTTCGGGCGCGGGGGCTGGCGGGCGTCTTGTGCGCATAGCCGCTGTGGGCGACATCATGATGGCCAATGAAGGTTCACTGCCCGCTGACGGCGGCGCGGGCATTTTCCGCGACCTGAAGCCGCAGCTCAAGGGCTGCGACGTGGTGCTCGGCAACCTTGAAGGCCCGCTCACCAACCGGGGCAAGGCCACCAAGGTGGCTTCCAGCGGGCGCTCCTATGTGTTCCGCACTCCGCCTTCTTATGGCAAGCATCTGAAGGACGCGGGTTTCACCATGCTCAGCCTGGCCAACAACCACGCCAACGACTACGGCCCCGAGGGCCGCGCCCAGACCAGGGAACTGCTGGAATCCCTTGGCATCGGCCACACGGGAGCGCCCGGCCAGGTCAGCGTGCAGATGGTCGGGGGCACGCGCATCGCCTTTATCGGCCTTGCCCCCAACAGGGGCTGCCAGAACATCAACGATATTCCCGGGGCCGTGGCCCTGGTGAAAAGGGAAGCGGCCAAGCCCAATACCCTGGTGGTGGTGACCTTTCACGGTGGGGGCGAAGGCGCGTCCTTCATGAAGATGCCCACTGGCCCGGAAAGCTACCTGGGCGAGAAGCGCGGTGATCTGCGCAAGCTTTCCCATGCGGTCATTGACGCCGGCGCCGCTCTGGTTATCGGACACGGGCCGCATGTGCCGAGGGGCTTTGAAATTTACAAGGAGCGGCTCATCGCCTATTCCCTGGGCAATTTTGCCACCGGCGTTGGCATCAACGTCCAGGGCCCCAACGGTCTTGCCCCTCTGCTGCTTGTGGATTTAGACGCTTCCGGCAGGCTGGTGGATATGAAGATAGTGAGTTTTCGCCAGCAGCGCGGCAAAGGGCCGCGCATGGACAGAAGCAACGAGGCGGCAAAAGTGATGCTGGGCATGAGCGGTGGTTATATGCCCGAAGCCTGGCTGCGGCGGCTGCAACAATAAAAGGAGTGAATATGTCGATGATAAGCGTTGTCGTGCATGGACTTGGCAATATCGGCCGGCACGTGATCCAGGCCCTGGAAACAGCGCCCGACATGCAGTGCCTGGGGCTGGTGCGCAGGGCCGCTTCTCTGGGGACGCAAAGGCACGACCTGCGCGGGCTGCCTGATTTCGCCGACCTGGACGCGCTGATCGCCGCCAGGGGAAAGCCGGACCTGGCCATCGTCTGCGGCCCTTCGCGCAATGTGCCGGAGGATGCGGCCCGTTATCTGGCGGCCGGGCTGCACACGGTGGACAGTTTTGACATCCACGATCAGGTGCCGGGTCTGGTGCGCGAGCTGGACCTGGCGGCCAGGGCCGGCGGCAGGGTGGCCGTGACCGCCGCCGGCTGGGACCCCGGGACGGATTCGGTGCTGCGCGCGCTTTTTGAGGCCATGACGCCTTGCGGCACCACCTTCACCAATTTCGGCCGTGGCCGCTCCATGGGGCATTCCGTGGCCGCGCGCGCCGTTGCCGGGGTTGCCGATGCCACGTCGATCACCATTCCAATGGGCGGCGGCAGGCATTCGCGCCTGGTCTATGTGCTGCCCGAAAAAGGCGCTTCCCAGGCCGCCATCCGGCAGGCGCTGGCCGAGGACCCCTATTTCAGCCAGGATCCGCTGGATCTGCGTTTTGTGGCAAACCGGGAGGAACTGGCGGCGGTGGCCGACAATTCCCACGGGGTGTTCATGGAGCGCATAGGCGCTTCAGGCCTGGTCTCAAATCAGCGCCTGAGCTTTGACATGCGCATCGACAACCCGGCCCTGACCGCCCAGGTGCTCGTTTCCTGCGCCAGGGCCGCGACCCGTCTTGCGCCGGGCTGTTACACGCTGATCGACATTCCGCCCGTGACCATGCTGCCCGGAGAGCGCATGGGGCATATCGCGCGGCTGGTATAGCGGAAAGCGCTGTGAGTGTCGCCAAAGTAAGGGAATACCTCAAGCGCTGGGGCAAGGACGGGGCGGTGATGGAGTTCGCCGAATCCTGCGCCACGGTTGAACTTGCGGCTGCTGTTGCAGGGGTTTCGCCCGCGCAAATCGCCAAGACCCTGAGTTTCAGGGCGTCAAGGAACGCCCCGGAGCTTTCTTCGTCTGGCGCGGAGCTGGCCGGGCTTGCGTCCTTGCCTTGCATCCTGGTGCTTGCGTCCGGGGATGCGCGCATTGACGGTAAAAAGTTCAAGGAGCGTTTCGGGCTGAAGTCAAAAATGCTCAGTCCGGAAGAGGTCCTGGCCTGCACCGGGCACGCTGTGGGCGGCGTATGCCCCTTTGCGGTGCAAAACCCGGAGGCGGCCATTTATCTGGATCTCTCCCTGCGCCGTTTCCCACGGTCTTTCCGGCCTGCGGCAGCAGCAACAGCCTGCTGGAGCTGGATTGCGAGGACCTGTTCCGCATTTCCGGAGCCAGGGACTGGGTGGATGTGTGCAGTGGCTGGCAAAGGGAGGAGGAGCGCGCGGGCCCCTGACGGGGCCTGCCTCCCCGGCAGGCGCCTTGGGCTGGCGGGCTCCCAGGCTGGGCCAGCAAGCCGCGCGTTCCTTTGACCATCGGGGGCATTTTTTATGCCATGCGGGCCGGCATGGCTTTTACATGAACAAAGGCGGGAAAGTTGGGTATGAAGACAATCAGTTGGGCAGATTTTACTTCTGTGGAACTGCGTGTGGGCACGGTGTTGCGCGTGGAGGCTTTTCCTGAAGCGCGCAAACCGGCTTACAAGGTGTGGGTGGATTTCGGGCCTGAGCTTGGGGAAAAAAAGACGAGCGTACAGATAACCGCTTTGTATACGCCCGAATCGCTTGTGGGCCGCCAGATTGTCGGGGTGGTCAATTTTCCGGCCAAGCAGGTGGGGCCTTTCATGTCGGAATTTCTGCTCACCGGTTTTGCCGATGCCGAGGGCGCCATTGTGATAGCGGTCCCCGAACGGCCGGTGCCGAACGGGGCCAAGCTCATGTAGC
>JAJDJN010000111.1 GCA_030267245.1 Desulfovibrio sp. OttesenSCG-928-A18 | reverse complement strand
GCGCAATTTCCGGTCCGGTTCCGGCATGGCGGCGACATCCTGGCAAAGGCGGGACTGTAAGCCGGGTTTTGTCCCCCGCCCCGTGCCCGGCCCGAAGCGCCCGCAAGGGCGGCGCAGGCGGGACAAGGCGGGGCGATCATCATTCCTCTAGGACCGCGGTTACCCGCGGCCTCAAGCAACCTACCCGGAAGCTTCGGCCGGGCAGGCCTCAGACGCTTCCCTATTTGGTCTTGCTCCGGACGGGGCTTGCCTAGCTTGCCGGGTCGCCCCGGCAACTGGTGGGCTCTTACCCCACCGTTTCACCCTTACCCGGCCACAAGCCATGCTTGCGGCCAGGCGGTATGCTTTCTGTGGCGCTTTCCGGGGATTTCTCCCCCTGGGCGTTACCCAGCGTCCCGCCCTGCGGAGCCCGGACTTTCCTCCCCGCCCCTCGCGTTGCGAAGGGCGCGGCGATGATCCGTCCCGCCTTTGCCATGGATGTTTCCGCTACGCCTGCACCTATTCCTGCGCTTTTTCGAGTTCAAAGTGGCGGTTCCAGAACATGAGCCGCTGACAGTTGGGGCAGGACAGGATCTGGGCCGCTTTTTGCAGCTCTATATAGTTTTGGGGCGGAATGGCAATATTGCAGCCCGAGCAGACCCCTTCTTCCACCGGCACGATCACCGGGTGCTGCAGGCGCTCGCGAATGAATTCATAGCGGGCGAAAACAGGGGGCGGAACTTCCTTGCCCGTTTCCCCCCGGCGCCGCATCAGGCTGTCCAGGGCGGCCTGGGCTTCGGTCATCCGGTTTTGCAGACCCGCTTCACATGCGGCAAGTTCATTTTCCAGGGAGAGGTGTTCAGCCTCCACCTCGGCCAGAGCGGAGCTCTGGCGGGTAAGCTCTTCGCGCAGGGCGTTCAGCTCTTCCTCCCGGTTTTTGTTCACCCGCTCAAGGGAATCCATCTCCCTGACCATGGCGTGATATTCCTTGGTATTGCCCACGGTCATAAGCTTGTTGCGGCTTTTCTTGATCCGGGCGAAGTCGTCTTCTATTTCAATGCTCAGGCGTTTTTCCTGGTCACGCAGGTGCGATACCTTGTCCAACTGGCGGGTGCGCTGTTCCGTGGCCGAGTTAAAACGAAGGTGCAGGCTTTCCAGCTCCTTGGGGGCGTTTTCCAGTTCCTGGCGGATGCTGTGTATTTCGTCATCCACTTTTTGCAGGGAGATCAACTGTTCGATTTGTTTCAGATACAGGCTCAAAATTGTTCCTCCTCATATAAAAACATACTGTCGCGTGAAAGGTATCAATCGCCGACCACTGCCGCCCGCTCCAGGCGCAGGGGGTCTTTGCCGGCGAAAAAAGTTACGGGCAGCGACAGCTCCTGTTCCAATTGCACGGCAAAGCGGCGCATCATTTCCTCTTCCAGCGTAAAATGGCCCGCATCGATGACGCGGAGCTTTGCCGCAACGGCGTCAAGGGCCGTATGATGCTTGATGTCTCCGCTGATGAACAGATCCGCTCCTGCGGCAATGGCCGCCTCCAGCATGCTGTTTCCGGCCCCCGGGCAGCAGGCGACACGTTCGACTGTCTGTGGCATGGGGCCGCAGACAAACCATTCCTCACGGCTGAGCAGTCCGGACAGCACCCGGCAGAATTTGGCATAGGCAAGGGGGCGCGGCAGCCGGCCGACAAAGCCGAAGCCGTGGGTATTTCCGCTGTCTTGCCCTTCCAGCAGGGTCATGTCCTGCAGATGCAGCGAATCGCCAAGCCAGCGCACCGGCCCGCCCTGGTTGGCGTCCAGGGAGCTGTGCGCGCTGTACAGCCAGATATTGCGCGTGAACAGCAGGGACAGGATGGCCAGATAGTTGTCCTCGCGGTTGGGAAAGCGGGCCTTCATGGATAAGGGGTGGTGCGCCAGGATGAATTCCACGCCGGAGTCGGCCGCCCGCAACAGATTTTCATGGCTTGGGTCGAGCATTACGCCGATATGGCTGATTTCCTTGCGCATGGCCGCAACCTGAACGCCGGATGCGTCCCAGGCGGCGGCAAAGGCGGGGGGGGCGGTCTTTTCGATAATGTCAATTATATCATATGGTTTCATTGATATTCTCCTGAAGACAAAAAAACTCCCACGTGCTGGTCACGTGAGAGCATGTGCGCGTTGCCGTGGCAAGGCTGAATGCGAGCTATGTTGTTGCAGTCGGGTCCGTATCCGCATGGCATCCTGCTGTTGCTGTCAAGTCGGAAAAGCACGCCCGCGCTGACGGAGAAGCAGACGGGCGCCGCAGTCCGCAAAGAACTTGCCGGAGTGCGCGGAGCTTTAACTTGCAGGGGGAACTACTGCATATCTTCCCACATGCTTTGTAGACAATTTTACGATATACCCCATATGCAAAAAAAAAGCAAGGCCGCAACTTTTTTTGGAACGGCATTATGCAGGGGAACAGGAACGGACTTTGTGCAGGGTAACAGTCCTTGTCCTTGCCCCTGCCTTTTTGTTACAAAGCAGCGCACGGAGCGGACCAGTTCCAAAGCTTCCCGCTCACGGCCCCTTCGCACCACAAGCAAAACCCGCCCGGGGCGGGCTGCCGGGCGAAAAACGCTGGTCGCCACGCCTTCTTCCCATCCTCAACGGCAAAGAAAAACATGCGTCTTTTTTATCTTCTTTTCACCCTTTACGGGCTCAGCCACATCTATGTGTTCGTCTGCCTGCGCCGCGCCTTTGGCGGGGGCAAGTGGCAGATTCCGGTCCTGATCTGGCTCACGGCCATGGCTGTTTCCTGGTTATGGCGTTTTGGCAGGATGCCGGGGCCTGTGGGCGAGAAATTTCAGGACATCAGCTTCTGCTGGATGGGCTTTCTTGTTTTCCTTTGCTACTGCCTGATAGCCGCGGATCTGCTTGCCCTGCTCAGCCGTCTTCTGGCCTTTGCCACAAAGGGGGCCTGGCTGCGTGAGGCCGCCGGCCACCTTGTCGCCCCGCGCTATGTTCCCCTTGCCATTGCCTTGGCCCTGGTCCTTTTTGTCTATTCCCTGTATGAGGCCAGGAACCCCAGGGTGCTGCGCCTGGATATAGCCACAGCCAAACTCGCCCCGGGCGCGCGGCCGCTCCGGGTGGCGGCCGTTGCCGATTTGCATCTCAGCTCCCTGATCGGCCCCCGGATGCTTGAGCGCATGGCCGGAAAAATACAGGCTCTGGAGCCTGATGTCCTGTTAATCAGCGGTGATCTGGTGGATACGGACATGCGCCTGCGGCACGAGGACGCCGCAATTCTGCGTTCCATCAGGGCGCCCATGGGCAAGTTCGCGGTAAGCGGCAACCACGAGAGTTATCATGGTTTGCAGATGTCCCTGGACTTTATGAAGCGTAGCGGGCTGACCGTGTTACGCGGGCAGGCGGTAGAGGTCGGGGGCATCACCATTGCCGGCGTGGATGACGGAAGTTTCGCCGGGCGCTTTGAGCCGGACAGCACGGATGTATTGCGTGTTCTTTCCCTGATTCCGGAGGGCCGCTTTGTCCTGCTCGTTAACCACAAGCCCTATTACCCGGAAGCGGCTCTGGGGCGTTTTGATCTGCAGTTTTCCGGCCATACCCACGCCGGGCAGTTCTGGCCCGGGGAACTGATCACAAAAAAAATCTACCGGGTGGAGCAGGGGCTGAACACGCTCTTTGGCGCCAAAGGCAGCAGCCTGCTTTTTGTGACCAACGGCCTCGGCTTTTGGGGACCGCCCATCCGTTTTCTTGCCCCACCCGAGATTGTGCTTTTTACCATCCGCCCCGAAGAGCCGCACCCCTGACCGGCGACGGACTCCGCCCGCCGGGACGGCGGTGCGGCAGGCCAGTCCTGCGCGGGCGGCTGCGGGATCATCAGATGCGATCACAGTACAGGGCTTCAAGAAATCCTTCCAGGGCCGGGTCCATTTGGCGGATGAACTCACGCAGCTCATAATCCTTGCGGCATTTTTCACAGTGCAGGTATGCCTTGTGGCAACTGCGCCGGGCCGTGAGCTCCTTGCGGCAGGCCGGGCAGGGGATGCTTGTTTGCGCAAAGCGCGGAGCCGGAGTCCAGAGAGCCATACTACAACCATCCTTTTTGCGTTTGAAACCGGGTGTTCGTATAATAATGCCTCCGGCGGCCGGAGGTCCGCCCCGGGCCCGGTTTTTCCCCGGGCGCCGTCAGGGGAACTTATTTCCCCCGTAGATCTCCATTTCGCCATGCGGCATCTGAAAGCGGCTTCAGACTTTACTCTTTATAAGTATCGTCGTACTATGCCTGAGAAGTCAATTCCCTGTATTTTCGGTAAAGCAGGAGCCAATGTCTCGAGAATGCGCCGCTTCCGGTTGTCTGTGGTCAGAGAATGATCGCTTTTGCGAGGTACTGGAACAGGCCTCTGTTCCTTTGGACGCGAAATGGCCGTTGACTGTGCTGTACCTGCGCGGCGTCAGGGATATGCATTTTTTGAGCGAGGTGCAGAAGTCCGAAATGCAGGAATTGCTGCTCGCGCTCCTGCGCGAAAAGGATTTTTCCGACCAGCGCTATACGGAGTTGCAGTCCGCTATTTTCGCCATACTGACAGAACCCCTGAACGACAAGCTGCAGGAGATAGCCAGGGAAACCACAGCCCTGGCCCATGACATCACCTCCATGTTCGGCAAGCACCAGCAGGGGGTAATCAACGCGGCCAGCACAGTGGAAACGGAACTGGCCAGCGGCAAGGCCCCGGCCATGATTCTGGCCAGGCTTCGGGATACCTTAAAAGTCGTTGTATCGCAAATGGAAGAGGATGCCAGCGTGCTGGCCTCCCTTTCAAAGAACGACAGCCTGACCGGCCTTGCCAACCGCCGCTTCCTGGACGATTTTCTGGCGGAATCCGTTGAGCAGTGGCAGAAGAGGGACGTTCCCGTCAGCCTCATTCTGTTTGATATTGACGAATTCAAGAAGTTTAACGACACCTACGGGCATCTGGTGGGCGACCAGGTGCTGCGCACCCTGGCCGGACTGGTGCAGAAGATTGCGAATTCGCTTTGCACGGATACAACGCAGGTGCTAGCCGCCCGCTACGGCGGCGAGGAGTTCGCCCTGGTCATACGCGGCGAAGCGGCCTCGCGGGCGGTGCCAATTGCGGAAAACCTGCGCAAGGTCATTCAGAAAACAAGTCTGCTCCTGCGCGATGCGGACAACAACGTCCTGCGCAGCGGCATCCGCGTCAGTGTCAGCCTCGGGCTGGCCAAAATGTGGGGGGGCTGGAAAAGCGCCCTTGTCACCAACCTGGTGGATTGCGCCGACAAGGCCCTGTATACCGCAAAGCGCAACGGCAGGAACTGCACGGTCTACCACACGCCGGAAAAGGATCTGCCCTATACCGTTGTTGACCGTGATTGAAGCGCTATTGCCTTTTTTACAAGCATAACGCATCATATGGCCCGTTTCAGGGCTTTTCTTTCGTCCTGAGCCTAACCCAAGCCCGCGCACGGCGCGCGGCCAAAGCCCACGGGCCGGAGCGGAACATGAACAGCGATTTCACGGCAGCGGTCAGCCGCATCACGGAAGTGGTGATGTTTGAAAACTGGCTCCGCTTTTATTTTATCGACGAGCAGGACGACAAACTCTATATCCGCCTGCCGGAAAAGGCCATGCAGCAGTTGCGCTCGCGTTACGCCAATCTGTACGGCCTTGCGGAGTATCTCAATGAAATGGAGATAGAACACAAAACATCTCTGGAAGCGGTCTGCCTTTTTGTCTCCCAGCAGATGGACGGCGGGGCCAATTCAGAGGGCCTCATCGCCCGCGTTTTTGACAGCCTGCAGTTTCAGGTGAAACTGCAGTTGTTCGGCTCCTGGGTTCAAAGCCACGAGGAGCAACTGGACAGCGCTTTTATGGAGTTTTCCGAATGGCAGCGCCTTTTTGCCCAATGGCTGGAGCGCGACGAAGTCAGGGAATATGCGCGTCAGCTTATGGATCACACGCCCCTGCCGGCCACCAACAGCACAGATACCACCCAGTAGCCGTTGGCTGTGCCGCACAGCGCCGTACCTTCTCTTTTGTCCCTGGGCCGCCGCAGCGCCCTTGAGACCATGGAAGCGCTGACGCTGTCCCTGGCAAAGGACGCGAACGGAGCCGTCCCGGGCAGTGGCCGGGGCACCGGCCCGCTTTGCCTGCTCGCCCTGGACGGCACCTGCGGCAACGGACGCGACACCCTGTGGCTGGCCGCGGGGCTGCGCGCCCTCAGGCAGAGCCACGCGGCCGCTTTTCGCTGGTCGGTGCTCGCCCTGGATATTCAGGAGCGAGCCCTTGCCAGCGCGGGGCAAAGGCTGGCCGAGGAGGGCCTGCTGGACCTGGTGACCTTTGCGCGGCAGGGACACGAGGAGCTTGAGGCGATACTCGGCCGCATGCGCGCCGCGCGGCCAGAGCCCCTTGCCCTGGGGCTGGGCGTATACAATCTCGGCTATCTTCCGGGCGGCGACAAGGGGATCAGAACCAGCGCGCCGCATACGCTGCGCTCCCTGGAAGCGGCCCTGCGCGTCCTTGTGCCCGGCGGCATGCTTCTTGTGCACGCCTATGCAGGGCACGCGGGCGGACCCGAAGAACTGGAAGCGGTGCGGGCCTTTGCCTGCGGCCTTTCCGAAAGCGAATTCAGCGCTGCCAGCTATGCGCTTTGCAACAAAAGCCGCAACCCGGAAGCGCTGTTTTTAATCAGCAGGAGGCGGATCCGGTGAATCAAGGAAGTGCTGATTAACCCGATTTTGCGCGCAAGCCGCGCCGGACCTGGATGTGGAAGCGACCGTCCGCACCCGGGCTGTTGTTGGTCTTGAGTGAAAACTGCTCTGGGGGCTGTCTCCAAATCCTTGTTGCCAAAGA
>JAJDJN010000110.1 GCA_030267245.1 Desulfovibrio sp. OttesenSCG-928-A18 | reverse complement strand
CCCTTACCCAATTCGCGTCCCAGAATGAACCGTGGACGGCAATTGCGCAAGGCGCTTGCCGCCCGGAGTCTGAAGAAGGAGAGTAAGTATGCACAAGGACAATACAAATACACGAATCGCGCCCCGGACGGGCAATACCCTGGTCGCCCTGTGCGCGGCGCTGGTCATGCTGGCTTTGATAGCCCAGGGCTGCGCTTCCCGTGGGGGACTGACCTATACCGAAGGCGAAGTGCGTCAGGTGCAGAGCATCCTGTACGGCACCGTTCAGGATGTGCAGCAAGTCACCGTTGACCAGGATCCGTCCCTGTTCGGCGCCGGAGTCGGCGGTGTGGTCGGCGGTGTGCTCGGCAGCCTCCTTGGCTCGGGCGGCGGCAGAACCCTGGCCACCCTTGGCGGCGCGGCCATCGGCGCCCTTGGCGGGGCGGCTGTGGAATCGGGCGTGCGCAGCTACAAGGCCACGCAAATCACGGTGAACACGGATAACGGCAAGACCCTGATCATTGTGCAGGGCAATGACGAATTTTTTGTGCGCGGCGACCGTGTGCGCGTTATTATTAATGACGACGGACAGGGGCGGGTGCAGCACGTTTAGGGGCTGTTGACGCTACGACGATTTTGTTCTCTGCCAAGGAAGAAGACCTTTTTACGCAGGGAGTGTGCTCCTGCGGCACTTGACTGGAACAAAGGGGTTTTCTGACGCGGGCAGAGGACAAAAGGGCGTAGCGTTAACAGGTCCTGGTGTGATGTCGCGCTTTTGCTGGTGTAAGGGCGCGAAGATCGCAAAGCAAAAAACGTGGTTTTTGTTTTGCCCCCACGCAGCATGCGGCGGCTGGCGCCTCCCTTGGGGGAGGGCTCTGGTGTCGTTTGACGCGACTCCAGTGTGACGCCACGCCTTTACTACTGTCGTAAGGGCGCGAACACGGCAAAGCGAAAAACGCGGTTTTTGCTTTGTTTGCACCGCCAGCGGCGCTGGCGCCGATTTCAAACAAACACCGCCCGCAAGGCGGTCATACCCGGAGAAGGAGCGGAAAGGATGCTTAATCCTCAGGACTGCATTTTGTATAGCGGCGGCGCGGCCGGTGCGGAAGCATATTTCGGGGTCGTGGCCGAGCGCCACGGCCTGCAGGAAGTCAATTACAGTTTCGAAGGGCACCAGATTGAGCGCACACGCGGCGTCCGGGTGCTGACCAGTGAAGAGCTGGCCCTCAAAGACGTCAGCCTGACCTATGTGTCGCGGATCATGAATCGGCAATATACGCGCGCTCCCTTGTTCCGCAAGGTGCTTCAGAGCATCTGCTGGCAGGTGAGCAACGGGCATGAGGTCTTTGTGGTCGGGGGTATCCTGCCTGACAACACCGCCAAAGGCGGTACCGGCTGGGGCGCGGAGTTTGCCAAAATATGCAACAAGCCCCTCTGGATTTTTGATCAGGAAAAGAACGACTGGTTCCGCTGGGATCGGGAAGCCTGGGTCCCCGACCCCGCGCCCCAGATCACCGCCAGGCATTTTACCGCCACGGGCACGCGCTTTCTTGAGGACAACGGCAAAGCGGCCATTGAAGCGCTCTTTGAGCGTTCATTCAACGGATAATCGTATTGACCGGCAGCGCGGCCGCGGGCGTTTGCGCCCTGACGGCCGCGCTGTTTTTCCCAAAGCCGGCAAGCCCAGCAGTCTGCTCGGGCCACGGCAGGGTGTTTTGCCAGAAATATCCTGATATATATAAGTATTACCCGGCAGGGGAGGCGGCTCCGCCCCTCTGCATTTTTTGCGCACAAGCCCTGAGGCCGTTTATGCACACGCAAGGAGCGTCATCGAAAAATACGCGCGGGGCCTCGGGCAATGGCTCCGCAAGCGCCGCTTCCGCGTCCTCTTCCGCTGCGGCATCTTCCGTCGTAGCGCCGGAGCCCGACAGCGCGGCTGCCGTGAAAAGGGACCCGGCAGCCGTCGCCGGCATGAGCGCTTCATTTGCCGGCGTCCTGGCCGCCTTTGCCGCCTATGTTATCTGGGGCATCCTGCCTGTTTTCTGGAAGGGCCTGGCTTCGGTGGATTCTTTTGAGGTGCTCTGCCACCGCATAAGCTGGTCCTTTGCCCTTTTGCTCCCCTGCATGTTTTTTTCGGGCAGGATGGGCGAGTTGCTGCTTTTTTTGCGCAGCCCGCACAATCTGCTCGGCATTGTCTGCAGCGGCGTCATTCTGGCCGCCAACTGGTACCTGTATATCTGGGCCATTACTCAGAACAGGGTTCTGGAAACGAGCCTCGGATACTATATCAATCCGCTGGTGAACATCCTTTTCGGGGTACTGCTTTTTCGTGAGCGCCTGAGCCGCACGGTCTGGTGCGCCATCGCCCTGGCCGTGGCCGGGGTGCTGTACCAGGTGCTGGCCCTCGGACATCTTCCCTGGGTTCCGCTGGGGCTGGCCTTTTCCTTTGGGTTCTATGCCCTGCTGCGCAAGCTCTTGATCGTGCCGGCCATTTCCGGCCTGTTCATGGAAACCCTTGTGGTGCTGCCCTTTGCCCTTGGCTACCTCATCCGCCAGGCCGCGCTGGGCAACAGCGCTTTTTTTCGCGGCGACCCGGTCATTGACGCCCTTCTGGTGGGCGCAGGTCTGATAACCACCGTTCCCCTGCTCCTGTTCGCATACGGCGCGCGGCGCATCCGCATGAGTTCCCTCGGGCTCTTGCAGTATATGACGCCGTCCTGTGTGTTTTTGCTCGGCGTGTTCGCTTATGGCGAAGAGTTCACGCGCGACAGCTTCATCACCTTTGCCTGCATCTGGACGGCCCTGGCCCTGTATTCATGGGATATGCTGCGCAGACGGCAGTGGTAAAAAAGAGGCGCCTATGACAGCGGGATGGGGGGAAGCGGCCGCCTTTTGCACCGCCTTCAGTTGGTCCATATCCAGCTATGTGCACGGAGCCCTCGGGCGGGTGATCAGCGCCACCGGGGTGACCCTGCTGCGTCTGCCCTATCAGCTCGCGCTCTTGGGGGCGCTGTGCATTCTGCTTGATATCGGCACCTCCGTCAGCTCCCGTGGTTTTTTTCTGCTCTTCCTCTCCGGCTTCACCGGCATCAGCCTGAGCGATTTCATGCTCTACCGGGCCATCCTTACCCTCGGGCCGCAGACATCCATATTGCTTATTTCCACCAGCGCGGGCTTTACGGCCCTGTTCGGCTGGGTCTTTCTGGGTGAAGTGCTGCCGACGCAGGCCGTGCTGGGCATGCTTGTTGTTTTTTCCGGCGTTGTCTGCGTATTGACGGAACGCACAGGCAGCACACTGTTGCCGGGGCAGGAGGTGCCAAAGGGGAAAAAGCTGGCGGCGGGCGTGCTGCTGGTGCTGGTGGCGGCCGTGTTTCAGGCCGCGAGTTTTATCGCCTTGAAAATGGCCATGCAAAGCGGGGTTTCCCCCTTGTGGGCCGCCTTTATGCGCCTCTTGCTGGCTGCTGTGGTTTTATGGGGGGTGGGGCTGCTGCGGGGCTGGTCCTTTGCGGCGGTGCGCAACCTGCGCGAGCATCCGTCCGTGTTCTGGATTCTGATGGGCGCATGCAGCTTCAGCGCCGGTGGCATGTGGTGCTCGAGCATCGCCATGGACCTTGCCCCGGCCGGGGTGGCGGCGACCATTATCGGCCTGCAGCCTGTGTTCATCACCATTGTGGGCGGGGTCTGGCAACGGCGCATGCCTTCGCTTCGGGTCGTTGCGGGCACCCTGATCGCCTTTTCCGGTACGGCGCTTTTATGCCTGCGCTGACCTTGTAGTGCTGACAGGCCCTAATTGCAGTCAAGCTGCATATACAATTCCGCCGTGCTCGTAAGCACGGAGAACACGCCGTTATCAAAGAGGCCGTAGCAGGGGGGGTGCCCCTCCTTGGGCAGGGCCAGAGAGCCGGGGTTGCACAGCTTGATTCCCGAGTTGTGCCGCCTGGCCATGGGCACATGCGTATGTCCTAACAGGAGGATGTCGTTTTCTTTCAGGGGCGGCAACTTGTGCTGGTTGAACACATGGCCGTGGCTGGCAAAGATCCGCAGTTGGCCGTTCGTTATCCAGGCGCTGTCAGCGAGCGGAAAAGGCAGGATGCTTGCGTCCACTTCGCTGTCGCAATTCCCCTTGACGGCCAGAATATCCGGGGCCAGAGGGCCGAGAATACCGGCCGTGCCCTTTGGGTCATAGCCTTCGGGCATAATGTTTCGCGGCCCGTGGTAGAGAAAGTCGCCAAGAAGCAGGATCTGGTCCGCCTTGTGCTCCCGCGCGAGAAGAACAATCTGCTCCGCAACGCGGCATGATCCGTGAATATCGGAGAAAACAAGCAATTTCATCGTAATGGAGTCGGCTCCGTAAATACTGGCGGCTGTTTCACATATGTGATACAAGCCTTTAAAAACAAAGACACGCTGGGACTGGGACCGGGGCCGGACGGGACAACGGGAAAGGGGACGGGGGCCATGGGCTCGCGGCCTTCCCTCACGCCGGCATGCGCGGCCCGGCCATGGCCCGTGACAGCCGGGCACCGGCCTGAAGTCAGGGGGCCGTGCCGCTGTCGCGGCTGTCGCCCGACGCGTTCCATTGGTCCTTGGCGATGCCTTCCTCAATGAGGAGCACGGGTATCTCGTCCCTGATGGGATAGACCAGTGCGCAGTGAGTGCAGGCAAGGCCGCTGTCCGTTCGCGCGTGCACCAGTTCCAGAGCCCCCCGGCACTGCGGGCAGGCCAGTATGGCGAGCAGTTCTTTATCCATGCAAACCTCTGGGGGCCGGCCGCCTGAGCGGCGGAGTTTTCATAAGCGCCAAGCCTGGAGCATTTGACAGAGCATTTGACAATTGAAGCGTAATGTTGCGCCGCCAGCGGCGGCGCGCACCCCTTTCGGGGTTGCGGCAGCTGCCGCTTTACGCGACACTAGCATTGCATATTCCTCCTTTCAAGTGTTGTTTCCCGCAGCAGGAGCCTGCGGCGGGCCAGGCCGGCCCTTTGCGTTATTTTGCCCGTGCCGGCGCGGAAAAGCAGGCATATGCGGAGAAGTCATGTCCGGTCGCTATATCGATTTTCATACCCACAGTCTCGCCTCGGACGGGACGGACGCGCCGCGTGAACTGATACGCAAGGCCGCTGCCGTGGGCCTTGCCGCGGTGGCCCTGACGGATCACGATAGCATGGACGGGCTGGATGAAGCGGAAAGGGAAGCGTCCAGAGCGGGCATCCGCTTTGTGCGCGGGCTTGAAATCGCCGTGCGGGACGGGCCCGACGAACTGCACCTTGTGGGGCTGTGGATGCCCAGGCCATCGAAGCGCATGCGTCGCTACCTGAGCACTTTGAAGGAGAACCGGAACATACGCAATCAGGCCATGCTTGACGAACTGCGGCGCCTGGGCATGCCCCTGAGTATGGACGATCTGTGCCGGGCTGCCGGCCGTGAACCGGCCGCCAGCGCTGCCGGAGAAGCAATACCGGCCGGGGCCGGCGCCTTTGGCGGCCGGGGCCGGAGCAAAGGCGGATCGGACACGGAGCCGGGAGCGACCAAAACGGCGCCTGACCCGGGACAGGGCCCGGGACCTGGCTCGGAACAGGGATCGGGACGGGGCCCGGAGGGGGCTGCCCGTCCGCCCGGCTCCCTGGGCAGGCCGCACATGGCTCTGGCCATGTACAACAAGGGCTATGTGCTCAGCCGCAAACAGGCTTTTGAGCGTTATATCGGCAATGGGGGCAAGGCTTTTGTCCCCAGGAAGCTGTCATCGCCGGAAGAAGGCATAGGCCTTTTGTGCGGCGAAGGCGCCACCGTTGCCCTGGCGCATCCCTGCCTGGCTCCGGACATGGACCAGCGGCGTCTGGACGATATTCTCCGCCGTTTGCGTTCCTACGGGCTCACGGCGCTGGAGGCCTACCACAGTGTGCATACCCCGGCCCAGGTGCGCATGTGCGTGGACCTGGCCGAAAAGCACGGGCTGCTTCTCTCCGGTGGCTCCGATTACCATGGCGGCAACAAGGAGTGCATCCACCTGGGGGTGGGCATGGGCTCTTTGCGCGTGCCGCTGTTCCTGTATGAAAAAATGCGCGACCACCGCAAAAAGGCCGGTCTCCCGGCATAAAGCGCGCATGCAACGCCGCCGGGCCCTATATGAATGTTGAAAAAGCACTTCCTGTACTTTTTCAACGCAGCTTGGCAAAAGCGTTGTTTTGCCAGACTGTTGAAATAATTGAAGCGCCGTGGTCGCTTCAATTATTCAGCGCGCCGTCCTGGCGCGTGCAGCCCGTTTTTCAACGGCTGCTATTCTTTGGGAAAGCGGTAATGCCCGGTAATCCCCCTTCCATACCAGAACATAAAGGCGTCTTCTTCAGCGGCAATGGGGCCGTCATTATGCAGAAGCAGAGGGATGCCGTTGGCATTGCGCCTGTCCGAGAGTATGGCGATATGGTCGGGGTTGGTAAAGGTGACGATGTCCCCCGGCTGCCAGAGAGCGAGGTTCTCCTTGTCGCCGGGGCGGATCTTTGTTGTTAGGCTGACGCCGTGCCGGGCGAAAAAGGCCTTTTGATTGGGCACGCGGCGAAAATCGATATTGCGGTCCGCTTTGCGCGCGCGCGGGTAGGCTCCCGGGCTGCGCCGGATATCCGCATCAATGAGCGCCTTCAGGTCGTAGCCGGCATGGGCCAGGGCGCGCCAGACCAGGTCGGTGCACACGCCTTCGCCGGCCGGGGGGTGCCCGCCCTTGTAGTATGCGCTGCGGTATATGACCAGGCGCGAGCATTCGGCTCTGGCGCCGGCAATGATGTCGTCCGTGTCGTTGACGCCGTTGTTGTTCTTGTCCAGGCGGGAGCTGTGCCGGGGGATCCCGGCCCAGGGGCCATCTTGCGCTCCGGCGCCGTGGCACAGGAACAAGAAGGCCGTGATGCACAGGCTTGCCAGCGCTGGCAGAAGTCGGGGCACTGTGTTCATGAAATTTGTCCCGGCGGGCTTTACCCG
>JAJDJN010000011.1 GCA_030267245.1 Desulfovibrio sp. OttesenSCG-928-A18 | reverse complement strand
TGATTGGTGGACAGACGTTTATCCGGCCTATCAGCGCCCGCTACATGCACCAAAAAGAGGTCGATCATTATGAAAAAACAAAATCTTAAGCAGATGCCTTCAATAAAAAACGATACGGATGCCGAACACTTTGTAGAATCCGCCGACTTGTCGGAATATGATCTGTCTGGCTTCTCGCCGGTCAAATTTGAATTTGAAGCGAAAAGTGCCACGCTTAATATGCGTATCCCACAAAATTTGCTGAACGCTGTAAAAGTTCGAGCCGAGGCGGAAGGGATGCCGTATACACGCTACATCCGTATGGTCTTGGAACAGGCGGTTACAACCAGGGAGTAACAGGCGTTCCCCCTGGTGTCCGCCTCGGGCTCAAGAAACCATGTGCCAGGCGAGAGATTTTACCGAACGGTTATTTTGGGCAAAAACCCCCAAATTTTACCGAGCGGTCAAGCAAGGCTCTACCTGCGCGTTCTCACCGTCCTGGAGTCCAGGTATTCTTTTATCGCTTTCTGCTTATACAGAATCTTCTCTCCATCCTTGATATACTCCGGGCCTTGCGCCTTCATGCGCTTGTTCGCCAGGGTCACTGCTTTCAGTCCGTACACAACCTCAACCTCTTCCGGCGTCAAATATTCACGCCTTTTCAGTTTTTCCATCTGCGCAACCGGGGCAAGCAGCCGCTCAAGGGCAGTATCTATGTTGCTGGAAAATCCTTGTGCAGGGATAGCCTGCTCTGGTGTCATACATGCTCCAAAAACGTAATTTCTGAACTATAAATTCAGAAATTCTGATTCAATTGAACAAAAAAATATCCTATTTCTCCTGATTGGCCATTGAGCACGGGATTCCCGTCACGGCCAAAAAAGTCTTTACGGATTGCCGCACAGTCATCACAGCCGATGAAAGCGCCACGTCCTCCGGGGAAAGTGCGCGTTCGGCAGTCAGCCGCTTCTCGCACACTTCAAGAGTGAGCGAAACCAATTCCTCGGCCTTGCCTTCCACCTTCCGCAAATCATCACATGCATACTTCTGCGCCATAGTCACTACTCCTTTTTTCCTGCGTCAGAGAGTTCCTTTCTGACGTTTTCTTTTGCGACCACCATAAGGTAGCTCACATCTTCTCCCAAAGCGTCCGCCATGCGTAAGGCATCGGCAATAGTTACGCTTTGCGGCTTTCCTGTGTGGACTGCCTTGTCCCGTATCGCGTTCCACCGCGTAGCTGCCACCTTTGGATTCATCCAGGGCCAGAGCATTGCGGCAAATTCACCTTTTTTGTATCCCCTGGCGGCAGCCCTATCTGTCACTAGAGCCACATAGGCTCGCTCAAACATCTGGGGAAAATCACTTTTCTCCATTTCGTGCCTCCTTTTGGTCGTGTTTGATTAATCGCTAAAAATTTCTATACCCGGTTTTTCTGACCTTGTAAATCAGAAAATACATGTTTATAGCGCAAATGAAGCATGTCTGAATTATAACAAGGAGTTAGACTATGGAACATGCCGTTTATTTCCTGTGTTCAGCATTGGGCTCACATGAAAAGGTGGCGGAATCATTGGGGTATTCAATTCGGCATTACAGGAAAATCAGGAAAAAAATTGAACAGGGGAAGGAGCTGCCGCCGCGCATTGAAAACCTGATCAAGGCCAGGGCGTCTGAAATGCAAACCGGAGGGAACGGCCATGCCTACTCGTCGGCCCCTTAGACACCACAGGCCAAAATGGAATACCGCGACCTTGAGGAAAAAATATTCCTCATGTTGTCAAAGGGCTACAGCCGGAGACTTATTCATGAGGAACTGACGGAAAAGAAAGAAATGTCGATGGCGTATCTCACTCTTTGTCAGTTCATCCGGAATGCAAAAAAGAAAGGTACGGCTCCGGCAATGCCTGCCGCCAAAGCCAAAACGCCCTCCGTGACTCCCCTATCCGGCCCACGGCACATCACGCCGTCCAGCAACAAGTTTCCCGATCCACGGGACATGAACCCTGATGACGCACTGTAAATAAGGAAGGAACTTTTATGGCAACAATGCATTTCATCCAACAAGGCAAGGGCGGCGTGGGTAAATCCATGATCGCCGCCATTTTGTACCAGGTGCTGGGGCACCTAGGTAAAGAGGTCATGGCCTTTGACACCGACCCGGTAAACGCCACTTTCAAAGGGTTTAAGGAGTTTGACGTGAACCGCCTGGATATTCTGCAAAATGGCGACATCGACCCGCGTGAATTTGACGAGTTGATCAATCGCATTGCCGAACTGCCAGCGGAAACGCATGTGATCGTGGACAACGGCGCATCCTCTTTTCTGGCGCTCAACAGCTATATCCGGGAAAACGATGTGCTGGGCATACTCAAGGATAGCGGGCACAGTGCCTATTTTCATTCCGTCATTACCGGCGGGCAGGCTGTTGCGGACACGGCGCTGGGGCTGCGCTCCCTGGCTCCCGGTTTTCCCGATTCCCCCATTGTGGTCTGGTTGAATCCCTTTTTCGGCGAAATCCGCATGGAGGGCCGTCCTTTTGAAGAATTCAAGGTTTATCAGGAGTTCGGAAACCAGTTCTACGCCGTGATCACCATTCCCCAAGGCAACAAGGCCACGCTGGGCAAGGATCTGGAAATTCTGTTCGCCAAGCGGCAAAGCTTTGCCACGGCCATCAACTCCAGCCAGTCCATTGTCATGCGTTCGCGTCTGTCCCGGTACTGGAATGAGCTTGTGTCCATAGTGGATCAGGCAGCTATCGCGTAGGGGAGAGCCATGTCTGATACTGAAAACATGGAACTCCAGGCGGAAACGGCCACCGCCCCGCCCGAACCGGAAAGCGCCTTGCCGGACGGCACAGGCCTTTCCCTGGAACATGTGCGCGAACTGCTGTTCAAAGCGCACAAAGTCGCCATAGACGATAATGACACCATTCTTATGGTCGGCACGATTCTCAACGCCTACCTGACCGAAATGGAAAAACTCCATGCCCGACACAAGGAAGGTCTGGGCAGATTGATGGCGGACAAAACGGACGGCTATGTGTCCGGTGTGCAAGCTGCGGTCGGGCAACTGACGGACAGCCTTTCTTCCGCTTCGGTGGAAGGTGTCCGCAAGGTCTTTGACGATCACGCAGCCAGGCTTCGGGCCTTCAAAAACAATACAGCATGGCTCGCCTCCGTTGTGGCGGTGTCGGCGTTGCTTAATGTGGCGGTGTTCGTGCTGGGAGGGCTGCGCTGATGCTCATGCGCCCCGGTGACGATCCGCGCCTGCTGGAAGGCTTGCGTCATGCCTGCGGCCCGCTCTTTATTGATGCGCTGGAAAATCCGGACGTGATCGAGATCATGCTCAACCCGGACGGCTCGCTGTGGATCGAAAAGTACGGCCAGGATCATGAGCCCATCGGCGTTATTCCCATTGCGCAAAGCAGGCTCATACTCTCGCAGGTGGCCAGCGGCCTGAATCTGACGGTGAATGAAAAGAATCCCATTGTGGAGGGGGAATTTCCTCTGGACGGCTCCCGTTTTGAAGGTACGTTCCCGCCCATTGTCGGGCCTGGGCCGTCTTTCTCGCTGCGCAAAAAGGCCAGCCGGGTTTTCACCCTGGAGGAATACATGCTTTCCGGCTCCATCACGCCGGGAGCGGTAGCCCTCATTGAAGACGCCGTGCTGCATCGTGCGAACATCGTCGTTGTCGGCGGTACATCCAGCGGCAAGACCACCTTCGTCAACGCCGTCATTGACGCTGTTTCCCGGCTCACGCCCACGCACCGCCTGATTATCCTGGAAGATACGGCGGAGTTGCAATCCAAAAGCCCCAACACGGTGTTCTTGCGCACGTCCGTTCTTGCGGAAGTCGATATGCGCAAACTCGCCAAAGTCAGTATGCGCTATGCGCCCAAACGTATCTTGGTGGGCGAAGTGCGTGACGCCGCCGCGCTGGAAATGCTTAAACTCTGGAATACCGGACATCCGGGCGGCATCAGCACCTTTCACGCGGATAGCGCGGAAGAGGCCTTGGAACGCCTGGAAGAACTGGTGGAAGAAGCCGGACTCGGCCCCAAGCAGAAGCTCATCGGGCGGGCCGTGGATCTGGCCGTCTATATGGAAAAGACGCCGGACAACCGGCGGCAGATTTCCAGCATCATCAAGGTCAACAGGTTCAACCACAAGGAGGGGTTGTATGAAACCGAAACACTTTACACGGCTGCCGCATAAGGAGGCGGAGTAATCGTATGAAAGCGCCTGTAAAACCTACCCCGGAGATTCGTTGCCGGGGTTGCAACCGATTGATTGCGCGGGGAGTTATGGAAGCCGGTGAATTGGAGCTTCATTGTCCTCGTTGCAAAACCCGCGTACACCTGCGGGCCTCGCGCCCCAGCTTCGCGCCGCATGACGGCCTCCACGGAGATCGTTATGAACGCGAAAACCCTTCTTCCCAGCAGTAATTCTCTCTTTTCCCTGAAGTCCGGCAATGTCGGCCTGGCCGTTTTCGGCTTTATGGCTCTTTGCCTTTGCTTCCCGGACATCGCCGCCGCCTCCGCGGCATCACCGAATTTTCCAGCCCCCTGGAACGGGTGGTGAACACCATTACCGGGCCTGCCGGTAAATGGATCAGTATCGTCGCTATGGCTCTCTGCGGCGTGATATTCATAATGAACAAAGACGACATCAGCGGCGGTTTCAAGCTGCTCCTGTCCGTGGTCTTCGGCATTTCCTTCATCGCCTTTGCCGCCAGCATCGTGAACTCGGTGTTTTCCTTCTCCGGGGCGGTGATATGAGGCGATTCCTCCCCATTCATCAATCCTTGCACCGCCATGCCCATGTGCTTGGCGCGGAACGGGAACTGGTCATGACCAGCGCCCTGATCGCGCTGCTTGTGGGTATGGGCGGGCTCACGGCGGTTTCCATCGTGTCGGCCATTGTGTTCTGGATCGCGGCGGTGTTCGCCCTCCGGCGTATGGCCAAGGCCGATCCGATCATGAGCCGGGTCTGGCTGCGCCATGTCAAACAGCAGGAATTCTACCCGGCCAAGGCGGGCCGATGGCGGGCGGCTGGAGGCTTCAAATGCTGAAATCCTCCTACAAAAAGACCTTGTATGAGATGTTGTATATCTCGCCGATGCGTTTGGCCATGTCCACGGAAATGGCCCGTACACTCTTTTCCATTTCAGAAACATGGTGCTGGCGGATGCCCAAGGCGGCGGCAAGCTCCTTCTGGGTGATGCCTTCACGGGTGCGTAAGCCCCGCAACCTGTTACCAGGACTGGACTCCGGGAATACTTCCCTGGCGGAATACAACTCCTCGCCCTCTTCATTAAGGGGGCGGGAGAGTTGGGCAAGCTCCAAAATGCTGTTGATGGCCTTGCACAGGCTTTCCGCGTTTTCGGTCGGTACCGTGAGGCGGATCTCAGTCAATGCGCCGGTAGTTTGCGTTTTCATGTGTGCCAACATAGCGAATCTCCGTAAGTTTCATAGACCTGTCCGTAACTTTCCACACCGCCACATAGGTGGGTCTACCCTTATTAAGATGGCAGTGATGCATGTCAGGCTTGCCTGTGATTTTACCGTAGTGAGGCCAATTCGTGCGCTCCGGGCCTTCTTGCTCAAGCTCTCCATAAAGAAGGTCGAGAGCGGAAGATATCGCGGGCGGCAGTTTGGTTTTCTGTTTTCGCGATTTGCCCGTGAAGATCACAACCCAAGGCGTTTCCTGTTCATTTGCCAAGACAGGCTCCTTTGTTTCCTGAAAATATATATACCATATTTTGGTATATTGTCAATGAAACCCGCCTCAAGTCGCTGGAGGATTAGCACATGCTGAAACTCCTTGACTACCGCACCAAAACCAAAGGCCTGCCGGACTTGCTGCCTTACGCCGCACTCATCGCGCCCGGCGTCATCTTGAACAAGGACGGCTCATTTCTGGCGGGCTGGGAGATACGCGGCCAGGATACGGCCAGTTCCACGGAAAGCGATCTGGCCCTGGTATCCAGCCGCTTCAATAATGCCGTGAAACTCTTGGGGAGCGACTGGATGCTGCATATGGATGCGATACGCAGCTCTCATAAGGCTTACCCGGCTCCAGAAAAGGGACACTTCCCCGATCCGGTGACACTGCTCATTGACGAGGAGCGCCGTGAGCACTTCAGCGGCAACAGGTGCTTCAGCACCAGCGCCATCCTGACCGTCACCTATAAACCGAACTTCCAGGCGGCCAAACTGGCCGGAAAGGCGCAAGCGGGGGGTGCGTCTTCCGGCGCTCTGGAAAAGGCGCTGTCGTACTTCCAGGGGATGCTGGAAGAACTGGAGGACGCGCTTTCCGCTGTTCTCTCCATGCAGCGGCTGCTGGAATATCCGGTGGCAGACGCGGACGATGCCGATTGGCTCCAGTCCGATCTGCTTTCCCATTTACATTACTGCGTCTGCGGAGAACTCCAGCCCATGCGGGTGCCGCGCACTCCTATGTATCTGGATGCGCTCCTGGGGAGCGAAGACATGGTGGGCGGCATCATCCCGCGCCTGGGCAACCGGCATCTGGCGGTAATCTCGCTGGACGGCCTGCCGCAGGAATCCTACCCGGCCATGCTTCGAGAGTTGGACGCTCTGGCTCTGGAATACCGCTTCTCCAGCCGCTTTATCTGCCTGGATCAGTATGACGCGACCAAGGAGATCAATTCCTACCGCAAAGGCTGGCGGCAACAGGTTTACCGCTTTCTGGATCAGTTCTTCAACAACCCTAATGCCCGCGCCAACCGTGACGCCTTGCTCATGGCTGAAGACGCGGAAACCGCGCTCACGGAAGTACAAGGAGGTTACGTCAGCGCGGGCTATCTGACTTCCTGCATTGTCCTGATGCACGAAGATCAGGAGCGGTTGCAGGATTGGGCGCGGGACTTGCGCCGCACGGTGCAGACGCTGGGTTTCGGCTGCCGTATCGAGTCCATCAACGCCCTGGAAGCCTGGCTGGGTACGCATCCGGGCAACAGCTACGCCAATTTGCGGCGTCCGATGGTCAACACGCTGAACCTGGCGGATCTGCTGCCGCTGTCTTCGGTCTGGACGGGCTCTCCGATCAACCCGTGCCCGTTTTACCCTCCGGACTCCAGACCGCTGGCCGTGCTGATGACGGACAACTCCACGCCGTTCTGGTTCAACATTCACGCGGGCGATCTCGGCCATACGCTCATTTTCGGGCCGACCGGCGCGGGCAAATCCACCTTGCTGGCGCTCATTGCCGCGCAGTTCCGTGGCTATGAAAACGCCCGCATCTTCGCCTTTGACAAGGGCTTGAGCCTGTTCCCGCTCTGCTTCGGGGCGGGCGGCGATCATTTCAATATCGGTAATGCAGATGAACTGGCCTTCGCGCCGCTCCAGCGCATTGACTCGGAAGAAGAACGCGCCTGGGCGGAAGAATGGCTCGCCTCCCTCATGGAGTTGCAGCAGTTCACGGTCATGCCCAGCCATCGCAATGCCATTCACACGGCAATGGAAACCCTGGCCGCGAGCCCGGAAAATCTGCGTACCCTGACGCACTTCTATCATGTGGTGCAGGACAGGGAAATCAAGGAGGCCATCCAGCATTACACCACGCAAGGTGCGATGGGGCGGCTGCTCGATGCCGACTCGGACAGCCTGAATCTCTCCCGCTTCATGGTTTTCGAGATCGAAGACCTCATGAACCTGGGCGACAAAAACATGGTGCCGGTGCTGACTTACCTGTTCCGGCGCATTGAAAAGGCGCTGGACGGCTCGCCCACCATTCTGGTGCTGGATGAAGCCTGGATCATGCTGGGCCATCCGGTGTTCCGGGCCAAAATCCGTGAATGGCTCAAAGTCATGCGCAAGGCCAACTGCGCGGTGATTCTGGCGACGCAAAGCCTTTCTGATGCCAGGAACTCCGGCATCTTGGACGTTCTCACCGAATCCTGCCCCACAAAGATTTTCCTGCCCAACAGCGCCGCCGAAGACGCCGGGCAGAAGGAACTCTATGTGGGCATGGGCCTCAACGACAAACAGATCAGCATCCTCAAAACCAGCGAGCCCAAGCGGGACTACTACATTGTCAGCCCGCAGGGACGGCGCAAGGTGCAACTCGCCCTGAAGAGCAAGGCGCTGGCCTTTGTAGGCGCATCGGACAAGGAAAGTATCGCCCGTATCCGTGAGCTGGCCGTGGAATACGGCCCGGATGCCTGGCAGGAAGCCTGGCTGCGCGAGCGTAACGCGGCATAACCCAAACGCCGGGGGGCTTCGGCTTCCCGGCGTTCACTATGGAGTCCTTATGAAAAAGTATCTTTTGAGCCTGGCTGTGCTGGTGCTGTTCGCCACGCCCGCCCACGCTCTTACCGTCACCTGCACGAATTGCAGCACCAACCTGATTCAGCTGCTGGATCGCATCACCAATGTGGAAGAGCTTTCCAACGCCATCAAGCAGTACCAGGAGGCTGTGGAGCAGACGCGGCAGCAGATCAACATGGTGCGGCAGAACATTGAGCAGTATGAAAACATGCTCCAGAACACAGCCATGCTCCCGGCTAACCTGGTCAATGAGCTGAAGAACAGCATTACGCGCCTGGCCAACCTTTCCAGCACGTTGCGGACACAGCGCGGCGACATTGTGGCCCTTGGCGAAATCTTCACCAACCTGTTTCCGGAGCAGGCGCTCTTCGGCACCCTGGCCGGAGCGAGTCCGGAACAGGTGGAGGAAGCCAACCGCCGCTACCGTCAGGAATGGGACAAATGGGCGGAATCCGTTGACCAGGCTTCGCAGGCCACGTTCCAGCTCTCCGGCCAGCAGCTTGCCGACTTGCAGCGCGATCCGGCGCGTTTTCAGCAATACATTGACGATCTGCTTTCCACACCGGACGGCCAGCAAAAGGCCATTATGGCGGGCAACCAGCTTTCCGCGCTCCAGGTGCAGGAAGCCCGTCAACTGCGAGAGCTGATGGCCACACAGGTGCAATCCCAGCTTTCCAGCCAGATGAAGGCCGAGAAAGAAAGCCAGATGTCGGAGAAAGCCTGGCGCGAAACTATCAAGACGGATCGGATCGGCAAGGCCAAGGCCAAGCCCGATCCGTTTTAGGAGCGGCCATGAAAAAGCATTTTTTGCTTCTGGCCGCGATCTGCCTCCCGGCGCTGGCTCTCCTGTTCCTGCCGGAACAGGCCTTTGCCGCTGATGAAGATTTCGTGTCGAAGCTGGTACGCGAGTTCTACACCAAGACAAGCACTTGGGAACCGACTTTGAAGCGGTATGCGCTGATCGTGTTTCGCTGGCTGGTGATTCTGGAAGTGTGTTTCCTGGGCATCAAGGCCGCGCTCAACCGCGACCAGATTCCGGACATCTTCAAACAGTTCGTCATGCTTCTGCTCATGGCCGGATTCTTCCTGGCCGTCATCAACTATTACCAGGAATGGGCCTGGAACCTTATTAACGGTCTGGGCAGCATCGGCAGAGAGCTGACGCCGGGCGGCTACTCTTCGGAATCCCCGTTCCTCACTGGTATGCAGCTCGTCAAACTGGTGCTGGACAAACTCTCCGTCTGGTCGCCGGGCAACTCCATCGCGCTGCTCATCGCGGCGCTCGTCATCATCATCTGTTTCGCGCTTATTTCCGCGCAGGTGGTCTTCATCAAATGCGAAGCAATGGTTGCCATGGCGGCGGCGCTGATCCTGGTGGCCTTCGGCGGCAGCTCATTCCTCAAGGATTACGCCGTCAACGCTATTCGCTATGTGCTGGCCGTGGCCTTCAAACTCTTTGTGATGCAGCTCGTTTTGGGCGTGGGCATCGCTTTCATTGAAGGATTCTCCACTTCCACGGCGGAGCTTCAGGACATCTTTGTGGTCATCGGCGCGTCGGTCGTGCTGCTGGCTCTGGTCAAATCCCTGCCGGACGTGTGCGCGGGAATCATTAACGGCTCACACGTTTCCAGCGGTGCCGCCTTTACCTCGGCAGTGGCGGCTGCGGGCGGCGGCATGGTGGGCGCTGCCGTGGGCAGTACCAACGCCATCAAAAATGTCCGGGATGCCGCCAATGTCGCCGGGATGGAAGGTACAAGCGGCGTCGGCAAAGCGGCACATATGGCCAAATCTTTGTGGGGTGCGCGTCAGGATGCCAAAACGGCTGGGGAAAAGGCCCTCAGCACGCGTACCCGCTCTGAAATGCAGGAGCGCCTGGAACGCGCCCGCATGAACAAAAACGACAACTCGTAGGCGGTAACAATGTCATTTTTCAAAAAATCAAACCAGGAAGCGCCTGAAGCCTCCAGCGGCAACCCGTATCTGAACGGACGGGAAGAATGGCTGGAGCGCTATGGCTCCTATATCAGCCGGGCCGCGCAATGGCGCATGGTGGCCTTTTTCTGCCTCATCCTTACCGGCATCTCCATTACCGGCAATGTCATACAGGTCAATCAGATCAAGACCGTTCCCTACATCATTGAAGTGGACAAGCTGGGCAAATCCAATGTGGTGGCGCGGGCTGACCAGGCCAGTGCAACCCCGCGCCGTCTTATCCAGGCGGAGATCGCGGCCTGCATCAGCAACTGGCGCACGGTCACGGCAGACGTGGAATTGCAGCAGAAGATGATCGAACGGCTGTCTTTCTTCATGGCCGGGAGCGCCAAAGGCGTTCTGCGTGAATGGTACGAGGTCAACAATCCCTATGAAATCGCCAAGTCCGGTAAGCTGGTGCATGTGGAAATCAAAGGTCTGCCTCTGCCGGTCAGCTCCGATTCCTACCGGGTGGAATGGGTGGAAACCGTGCGCAGCCATGCGGGCGTTTTGCTCGATTCCCACGCTTATGAAGCCACGGTGACGATCCAGATCAACCCGCCGACCGTGGACGCGGTTCTTTTGCGCAACCCTGGCGGTGTCTACATCACTTCGCTCTCTGCGGGCAAAGTTGTTGGCGCGTCCGCCCCGGCCAAACCCCAAAACAATCAGGAATGAGGTCATTCATGAAAAAGATACTGTTCTTTGTCTGCGTGCTTACGCTGTATGCCGTTCCGGCTTTCGCGGCCAGCCCCATACCCGCAGGGTATCCGCCACCACTGCAACCGGAAACGGGGAACCCGGCTCCGGCTGCCATGCCGGAGATCGACTATCTGAATCCCAAAACGGTGCCCCTGACCGAGAAGGAAAAAAAGGCGCTACGCCTTTCCGGCTCCTGGTCGCGCCAGGGTGTTGAGCCGGTTCTTACGGGCGGCGGTAAGGTCGTTTATGTGCATGGCGCAAGCCTGCCAACCATTGTGGCCGCGCCCATGCAGGTTTGCGATGTGGAACTCCAGGCTGGTGAAACCGTGCATGAAATCGTTGTGGGCGATTCCTCCCGCTGGATGGTGGACTCCGGAACAGCGGGCTCCGGCCCCGGTGCTACCGCACATCTGTTCATCAAGCCGGTGGATTCCGGCCTGGAAAGTTCCGCCGTGGTTACGACTGACCGCCGTGTGTACCATCTGCGCCTTGTTTCCCAGCGCTCCGGACATACGCCGTATGTGGGATTTCTCTACTCGGAAGGCCTGAAGCAGCAAGCCGCCTGGCGGCAAGCCAGAGAGGCGAAGGATCGCGAATGGAATTCCACCAGCGTGGGCGGCAGAACCACGGACTTGTCGGCCCTGAACTTCAATTACGAGGTCAAGGGCAAGGCCAGGTGGAAGCCGGAGCGCGTCTATGACGATGGCCAGCAAATCTTCATCCGGCTGCCGGAAAAATCCGCTTCCGGTGAAATGCCCGTACTGCTGGTGCGCAAAGGCAAACAGGACGTGCTGGTAAACTACCGGGTTAAAGATTCCGCCATGATCGTGGACGGGCTGTTTGATCGTATCGCCCTGATCATTGGTGTGGGCGGCGATCAGGAAAAGGTGGAAGTCATCAGGGGGGATAAGTAATGCGTAAAACTCTTCTTGCCCTTTGCTTCACCGTTCTGTTCGCCTCCGGCTGCGCCAAGCCCGGCCTGGTAGGCTCTTTTTGTGGCCCGCTGCCGGAGCGCGGCGCGGTGTCGGCCATTGCCGCCGATGCCGTTACCTGCCTCTCGGAGCTGTACCCGCCCGGCCATACCTCCCTGCATCTGCTCCAAACCAAAGATGCCACAAACGATTTTGCCGCCACCTTTGAATCCGGTCTGCGCTCGCAAGGCTTTACCCTGGCCGCTGCGGAATCGGCTGATGTGATTGTCGTGGCCTATACCCTGGACGCGCTGGATGAAAAATCGGCCTGGTATCTGCAACTGCGCCTTTCTGATGGCAAGGCCTTTGCCCGGTCGTATACGGCCAGCGGCCAGCCGGAAGCTGGCCAGAGCCGCACGGAACAGGAGTTCCGGCGCTCCATTGCCGACACGGTGAAAATCTCCAGACAGCGTCTGGAGAATGTGTCTGGCTTCCATGACTCAGGAGAAATCCATGGCCGGTAACACCCCTAACAGTCTGGAGCCGACAAAAAAGGTCAGTGTGGCTCGCATGAGCCGCTGGCCGATCTATGCCGTGCTGATCGCCGGTCTGTTTTTGCTCGGCATCCTGATTTACAGCGTAAACTTTGCGCATAACCAGGAGGAAGAACAGGCGAGAACGCAAAAAGTGGACATCAAGGAAGAGGAGCGGCCTTTGCTCATGGGTGAAGGCCGTGGACTCGCCCTGGCCCCTCCAGCGGGCTCACCGGCCATTGCCGGGCCGGAGCCGAAAGCTACTGAAACGCGCACACGCGAGCCGCTGATTGTGGTGCAGGGCAAACAGGAACAGCCAGACCAGTACCGGCAGGAACTGGAAAACCTGCGCCGCATGAAAGCGCAAGCCCAACTCACGGCACTTTCCGCGCCGCTGGGCGTGAAGAAAAACGCAGACAGTTCTGCGCAATCTGGCCAACAGGTGGCAATGGCGCGTGAAGATCAACGGCGGGATGCCGCACCGGATGTGAACCGCGATTTGTCCGCCTTGCGGGAGAACGGCTACGATCCCGCCGCCGACAAGGATAAGGAAGCCTTTTTCGGGCGGGCTGAAAAAGACTCAAGCTGGATTCTGCCGCATACCCGCACAGCCGGTCAGCCCCTGGAACTGAAAACAGGCGCGGTGATTCCCGGCGTCATGGTCACGGGCATCAATTCCGACCTGCCGGGAAACATCATCGCGCAGGTTTCGCAGAACGTCTTTGACACGGCAACGGGGCGGCAACTGCTTATCCCGCAAGGTGCAAAGCTCTTTGGCGTTTATGATTCCCGTGTCATTTACGGTCAGGAACGTGTTCTGGTGGCCTGGAATCGCCTGATGTTCCCGGATGGTTCTGCCGTCACGCTGGGAGCCATGCCCGGCTCGGATATGGCGGGCAACGCCGGATACACGGATAAGGTGAACAACCACTATCTGCGTATCTTCGGCTCAGCCATTCTCATGAGCATGATCACGGGCGGCATGTCCTACAGTATGGATTCCCTGGACAGCGGCGGCGACAGCGACAACCCAACGCTCCAGGATGAAATGGGCGCGGCCCTGGCTTCGCAACTCGGCCAGGCCACACTCCAACTCCTGCAAAAGAACATCAACATCAAGCCCACACTGGAAATCCGGCCCGGCTACCAGTTCAACGTCATTGTGACCAAGGACATCGTGTTTGAACGGCCTTATGCCACCCGGAAATAGACGTGAATAGTTTTGGCTTGTCCTTTTGGAGAAATTGGCTTAGTAGATTACTAAATTAGTAAATTACTGAATTCAACTTTGGGAGGGCAACATGAAAATTCCTACCAACCTCAAGCACAAACCCGTGGTATGTGCCGAGGAATACGCCAGAATTGACGGTAAGTATGCAGACAAAAGCGATGCTCAGGGTTTGTCATTGGGGCTGGCTCAATGGAATGATCGCGGGAATGTCGATATTTCAGCCAAAATCTGGCGGCATAGCGGTGAAAAATGGTCGCGTCAGTCAGAAGAAATGCCCATGCACCGGGTGCTGGATTTGGCTATTATGATTTGTAAAACCTACGGCTATTTCAAAGAGGCTTACCGGATTCCGGGGTTATTTGACCCTGAAAACCCAACCATTGGAGCCATTGAACTGCAAGGCGCAAAAACACCGCTCAATGTTTGCACGGACAATTCTATGATTGCAGGCGACATTCAGCTATTTGCCCAGGCTCTCAATGATGAAGGCGAACGCCTTGGGGAGCGTTTCCGGGTTTTGGCAACAGCTTTGAAAGAAGCTGGATACTGATTCAGATTTAAGCATACCCTTCTGCGGGCCATGAGCCCCAACTAAGCGCCGCATGACGGCCTCTATCGGAGGCAATCATGTGTGCGCTTTTTTCCGCACAGCAAAAAGCCAAATATGGTTTGGGCACAGATAGGCCCAAAAACGCCCTGCGCTGGCTTTACCTGCCGTTCATGCTCCTGCTCGGCATCGGCCAGCCTGGCGCTGGCCACCCAGCGCATCGCCGCCTACTTCAGCTATCACCCGGCCCTTGGCGAGCCTTGGGGCATAGCCTGGGGCTTCCCCTGGTACGCGCCATTGTCGGTCATCGCCTGGCAAGAGCAGTTCGGCCCCAGCGACACATACGGCTTTATTGAACAGGCCATAGCGCACAGCCAGGCTTTGTTCCTGGTGCCGCAATTCCTGATCATCGGTTTCTGGATGGCCTTCATGAAAAAATTGAAGGCCAACGCCAATCTGCACGGTCGGCCCGGTGGGCGGAAGAGAAAGAAATCCGCACGATGGGGTATTTTGAGGGCAAAGGCGTCTATGTCGGCGGCTGGCTCAAGAAATACGCCGGTATTTCGTCCATACTTCGGGCACTCCGGAGCAAGCCGGATGAAGTGCAGTTCTACCTCCGGCACAATGGGCCGGAACACATCATGGTCTTTGCGCCCACGCGCTCCGGTAAAGGTGTCGGCCTGATCCTGCCCACATTGCTGGCCTGGGAAGGTTCCAGCATTGTCCTTGATATTAAAGGCGAAAACTGGTCGCTCACGGGCGGCTGGCGGAAGTCGCAAGATCAAGTTGTTTTACGCTTTGACCCGTCCGATCCCTCCGGCGCTTCCGCCGCTTTCAATCCCCTGGAAGAACTCCGCATCGACACCATGATGGCGATTCCGGACGTGCAGAACATGGCCGCAATGCTAGTCGATCCCAACGGCAAAGGCCTGGAGGATCACTGGAGCAAAGCGGCTTTCGCCATGCTGGGCGGGGCTATCCTGCACTGCTGCATCATGATCCGGAGCAGCCAGGGGCGCACGGCCACGCTCTATGACCTCTCCTGCATGTTGGCCGATGAAAGCCGCACTATCCAGGACTTGTTCAAGGAAATGGTGGAAGCGCCGCATGAAAAGCTCCTGAAGGAAATGTTTCCTGAGAGCGCTGGTGGCGACAAGGCGCATATCTTCATCGCCAGTTCTGCCAGAGAAATGCTGAACAAGGCGGAAAATGTTACTTGTAATTCCAGCAAGAGTGCTTACGTGCTTTTATCTTGTATTTTCAGCTTATTACCGGACATTTTGACCGGGTATGCAACCAGTGTTGTCCGGCGAAATTCATTCCTGTTGCTGGTATACATGCTGGTACGAATTCGGCTCCCATTGCGCCGCAATTTTGTTGAAAACAAAGGATTATCACCACTGGAGGACAGCTATGAAATTGACCGATACATTCGTAAAACGCAAACAGGGAAACGGCAAGGCACAAAAACACTCGGACGGCGGCGGGCTGTTCCTCTACATCACTCCGCAGGGCAGCAAGTCATGGCGCTTGGGCTACAGGTTCATGGGCAAGCAAAAGCTGCTGGTTATCGGGCCGTATCCAGCCATCAGCCTGAAAGAAGCGCGGGAGCGCCGGGAAGCGGCCAAAAAACTGCTGGTGGACAACATCGATCCCAGCACGGCCAAGCAGGAAGCCAAAGCCGTTGCCGCCAGCGCCTCCAAAAACTCTTTTCAGACTATCGCTCTGGAGTGGCTGGAAAAGTATTCCGTCAACTGGACGGCGGCATACAAACGCCACATCCTGCGGCGCATGGAAAAATATGTGTTCCCGGCCATCGGCAAACGTCCCGTCAAAAGCGTTACCGCCCCGGAGTTGCTGGAAGCCTTACGCCGGGCCGAGGACAAGGGGGCTGGCTTCATGGCGCATCAGGCCTTGAACGAATGCGGACGTATTTTTCGTTATGCCATCGTCACGGGCCGGGCGGAACGCGACATTGCCGCCGATTTGCGTGGTGCCCTGACTCCAAGGGTTTACAAGCACTTTTCAGCGATTAAAGAGCCAAAGGCCATAGGCAAGCTGCTGCTCGCTCTGGACGATTACAAGGGAACATTCACCGTGCGTTGCGCTTTACGGCTTTCACCGTTGGTTTTCGTGCGTCCCGGCGAACTGGCCCTGGCGCAATGGAGCGAAATCGACTTTGAAAAAAACGAATGGCGTATCCCGGCTGAACGGATGAAAATGCGGCAAATGCACATCATCCCTTTGGCGCATCAGGCCGTGGAAATTCTGCGGGAAGTGCACAAACTTTCCGGCCAGGGCCAATATGTGTTCCCGGCCAGGGGCAATGCGGAAAAAGATACGCCCATGAACCGTATCAGCCTTGTCCGCGCCCTCCGGACGGCTGGTTACTCCAAAGAGGAAATGACTCAGCACGGTTTTCGGGCAATGGCCTCCACCATGCTCAACGAACTCGGCTACAACCGTGACTGGATAGAACGTCAACTGGCCCACGGCGATAGAAATGGCGTTCGAGCTGCGTACAATTACGCGGAGTATCTTCCGGAGCGCCGCCGCATGATGCAGGAATGGGCCGACTATCTTACCGATTTGAAACACAAAACTATACAGGCATAGGATAGCTAACCTTGTCCGCGCATTCGGCGTATGGACAAATGGCAACGCTTATGATGTAATTTCATCTTCAACAGTCCAGAAAGCCTCGCGCTTCAAAAACTGAGCAAGCCACGCGCTTCTTTGACCCCGGTGTCCAAGGAAGCGCGTTTTTTGTTCTTTTTAACTGCAAGAGGTTTTCATGTCACAGAAACAATCCCCCTTCATTCCCGTCTACGGTTTTCTCCGTCTGCCCCAAATTCTCGCCATCTTTCCCATCAGCAAAAGCGCATGGTGGGAAGGCTGCCGCACTGGGCGCTACCCCAAACCCGTCAAACTTGGCCCCCGCACCACCGTATGGAGGGCCGAAGACATTGCCGCATTCATCAGTCGCGTCAGCAGTCAGCAAGACGGCGATGAACAGCAATAGGTGCAGCTTTGACCCGGTGGAAGACCGGGCCATTGTCGAAGTCGGCAAGGTGCTGGGAGCCGTCCGCCAGCATGGTGCATATAGCAGTGTCGTATTTGACGACCCGGTTACGCAAGCTGTGATTGCGAAAGCTTTTGACGGCTGGAGCGGGCTTTGCTCCGAATGTGACGCCAAAGGCTTTCGCTGGGAGTTCATCCGCATCTGGGCGGCATACTTCCGTCAGGGTGTGACGCAGACCGGCCACCTTCCCGGAATTTTTGAAATCACCAACCGCAGCAACGGATACCATGGCCATATTCCGCCGCCCCGTTTGATAGGCGATCCGGAAAAGGCCCGTGCCGTGCTGGAAGCAGGAGAAAAAGAATCATGAACAGACCGAACATAATGCCGGGAAGGCCCGGTTCAGCCCGCATGGAATACTTCGCTTGCCGTGAAGACGTGGAAGCCTTGCTTGCCAAAGGGTATTCCGCCCGTCTGGCTTATGAAGCCATGCAGGAGCAAGGCCGAGTGACATGCAGCTATTCCGCCTTTTGCGACTATGTGCGCGGTGGCGGGAAACGTCTGCATTCCAGCGGCAAGAAGAAAGCGCAAACAGCCTTTCACTGGAGTAAATGACCGTTTTCAACAGAACATGCAGCACTTTGCATGATGTTGAAATATCTTGTCTATGAGTGACGCCATTTATCAAAACCTTATGCACGGTCATGAAAGAGCTTAATGGATATTGCAAACCCTTAACGAGAAGCAGCGAAAATGTGGAACATGCGTCAATTTTTGCATGTTATTTCATGATCGTTTGGTGCAACGGAGAGGCAGGACAGAGGAAGTACATGTACTTCCTGTCCTGCCCTCCGGGGGTAAAGAGGCTTATTCACATCCTTCGGATGTTCAACGCTCAAAACCTGGAGGACAAAATGCCCTCAAAAAAACCGCGTATCACCGTGTACCTCACCCCTGAGGAACACGCCGAAATATCCGCTTCCGCCGCCAGGGCGGGCAGGTCGCTTTCACAATTCGCCAAGCTGGTTTGCACCGGCTTCCCTGTGCCGAGCCTGGAGCAGCAAAAGGCAGTGCAGGAAATTCTCAAGGCCCGTGCCGATCTGGGAAGGCTTGGCGGTCTGCTCAAGCAAGCCATTGCGGCTGGCGGCGACAAATTCACCCTGAACCGTTTACTACGAGAGGTTGATATTGGGATGCGCGAACTGAAGGAAGCCGCCATGAGGATTCGATGATCAGCAAGCACGTTCATTACGAGGCCGCGCATGACAATTATGGTGCTCTGGCCCGCTACATTGCCGATGCCGGTCACGAAGGTGAAAAATGCCTTGCGAACTGGTGCGCCGGTTGCGCCGCCGATGATGATTACGAACTTGCCATTATCGAGGCCCAGGCCGTGCAGTCCATGAACACCCGCAGTCAGAAAGAAAAGACCTACCACCTCCTTGTGAGTTTCCGTCCAGAAGACGAGGCTCGACTCACGCCGGAAGTCTTCAAGGCCATTGAAGAACGTTTCGCCGCCGCTCTCGGATTCTTCGAACATCAGCGACATTGCGGGATTCACAAGAATACCAACAACATTCACATGCATGTTTCATATAATATGATTCACCCTGAACGGCTCACCCGGCATGAGCCGTTCAGGGATTATGCCGCACGGGACAAGCTGTGCCGGGAATTGGAGAAGGAATACGGCCTGACTGTGGACAATGGCCGGGAGCAGCGGCAGGAAAACGCGCTTTCCCATAAAGCCGCCGCCATTGAGGCGCACACCGGGCAGGAGTCTTTCGAGTCCTACGCCAAGCGCCACAAGGGAAAAATTATAGACGCTCTCGGCAGCGCAACGCATTGGCAGGATTTGCACGAAGCCCTGAAATCTCATGGCCTGGGCATCAAGCCTCACGGCGCTGGCCTTGTCATCGTTGATCTGCACGACAAGCATACGGCAAAAGCGAGTGCGGTTGACCGTTCATTGTCAGCAAAGCGGCTACAGGAGCGATTCGGAGCGTTCCAGCCATACCGGAGTTTACGCCCGGTACAGGAACTTTCCCGCTACCAAGCTGTGCCGCTACACCGCTCCCCGGAGCGTGGCGAACTGTACGCCCGTTTCCGTACCGGCATCGAAACCCGAAAAAACAAGCTGGAAACCGTCAAAGAGCGCGAGGACAAGCAGATTGACGTCATCAGGGAAGAATGGTCCGCAAAGCGCCGTGAAATAGAGGGCATGAGTATCGGTAAGCGCAATCGCCACAATTTGTTGACCCTGGCACGCAAACACGAAAAGGAGGCCATCGCCAAGGTCAAAATGGCTCTGCTGCCGGAACGCGAAGCAGTGCGCCGGGAAATCCCCTACACCTCATGGCAGGATTTTCTCAAGCTGGAAGCCGTGAACGGCAACGAGGTTGCCCTGGCCGTGTTGCGTTCCCACAAGGAGGCCGTGGAGCCGGAAACCGCCCCAGAAGGTGCGCAGGCTCAGGCAAAGGATTGGAGCCGACATGGGCTGGACTACGCCGCCAAAACCGCCATTCGCGCCGAATACACCGAAAAGGAGAGAGTACTCCAAGAAAGGCAAGACCTGTCCGCCAGCGGTAAAAAAGAACTACAGGCATTTCTTCGCATGGAGCGCACAGCCGCTGAAGCCCGCGCCGATGGCGTGGAGCTTGGCGAGATAAAACGCCGCATCGACGGCAAGGGTATCGTCATCTTCACCCTGGATAGCGGCAGTACCATCAGAGACACCGGCAAGGGAATTTTCTTTTCCAGTCACGACCCCAAGGCGGAACACGCCGCTATGCTTTATGCCGAAAAGAAATGGGGCAATCGTCTAACCATAGAAAAAGGGCACATCATATTTCAACCTGAAAGGGAGATAATCAGCCAGCGACCTGAACGTGGTTTGATTATGTAGCCTTCATTTCTTGTTTTTTGTTTCTCTCTGCTATACGCTGCCCTTGGGTGTATCCAAATCATTTTTACATGCTATCGTAGCGGCATAAAAAACTGCGCCCTCCCTCATTTTGATGAAAGCAAAGATTAAGCAATAGAACTGACTCAAAGGGTCCTATATGCAACTCAAGATTTGTAGTCCTGATGGACTGAAAGCTTCCGAAGTAAGAGCGATAGCTATGCTACAAGAAAAGCTACGCGACTCGTGGCATGGCTTTGCTTCTTTTTTGGTTAATGATGGCCAAGGCAGCATGGAAATCGATTTGTTGATGATCACCCATGACCGTTTTATACTATGCGAAATAAAAGAATGGGCTGGAACTATAACCTCGGACGGGCGCCAGTGGACACAACATTTCTCCAATGGAAGGTCCAAAACACACCCTTCACCTGTATATATAAAACGCGGCCACGCGCAGCGCTTAACATCTTTATTTGATAGCGATCTAAAATCTCTTTGGGGTGGTTTTTATTTTGTTGATTACGTTATTATATTGTCTGGATCTGCAACATTAGGTGAGCTTCCGGAAAGTGAAAAAAGAGTTGTTTTTAAGCTTGAAGACTTCTTGAAAATAAACGATGGCCCCGATGCGTATAATAGTAGACTACCGCAGCATAATACCGACGCTGTATTCAAAACTGGACATCTCAAAAGGCCAAATGACGAATCCCAAATAAAAATATTCAAACGATGGCTTGAAGGGGATAAGGCGATCAAACCGAGGCAAAGGCTTACTGATGGCTATTTGCTCCCAGAGTCAAGCGATGCCCTGTTTAAGCACCCCAAAAATTTTTATCAAGAATTTACTGGAAGTCATAATGAAAATCAAAAACTAAAAGCGCTTTTGCGTTGTTGGGATTTTTTTCAGCTTGGCAGTATAGCCATGACCCCAGAATCTCGGGCTAAAATTGCCCTGAGAGAGCGAAGAGTTATTGAATATGTTTCTGTTGAAGCGCCTCAAATAAAAAAAGATTACCTGATGCAACCGAAGCATTCGGCAACAGAGGGAGAAATTGAGGAAGACTTTATTGAAGTATATGAGCACCCCCCGTTGCTGACTCGTCTTGACATGTATCTCGAGAATATAACGACACCGGATGATAAAATAACATGTATACGAAGCATCTTGACACCGTTTGTTGAGTTGCACAAGCTAGAGCTTGCGCACCGGGATATTTCTATAGAACGATTGTGGCACGATGACCACTCCAAGTCTATCTTAATCTCTGGTCTCATTGCAGCACGATTTCCAGAAGGAGCCTCCCAGAAAAGTGTTAGTGATATACGAGAAGAACTCTCTTCAAACTTAATTCCAATTCCAGAAGAAAAGCTTGGAGAAGAAGTCGATGCGATGCGCCTTGATGTATATCTTCTTGGCGCAATTGTTTATAATATTGCATTTGGTGAGCAGCTTACAAGAGACGACGTTTCTTTAGTGTGGCATAATCCAAAACATGACCCATTTGATGGTAAACTTGATGAATGGATTAAAAAAGCTATAGATATAGAATCATCAAGGCGTTATGCATCGGCTCAAGAAATGATGGAGGCATTATCAAAGATTTCATTCAATAATGTTGCGCAGAATGGTGACGAACAGGCCATCATGCGCGAGTTGGCTGCCTTCAACAAAGTAGAGTTGATTCCTTTTGCCACATGGCCTCCCGTGTCGTCGTTTGACACCAGAGATGGACGACAAAGCTACCATTGCACGACTGATTTGGGCGATAGCGTACTAAAACTTTGGCCCACTCTTATGCCAATACCGGGAAATTACGCAAAAAATCGTAAAATATATGATTTTATTAAGCGTTGCCAAATGGTGCAAAGATCTCAACTTAATATAGCTACCCCCATTGATTTTGGCATAAGCGCAAACGGCCTATACATAGTCCAGCAGTATCTTGCTGGACAAACGTTGGATAGGGTCGATCAAGATATTGCGCGGGATGATGCCGGGCTAGAAAAACGTCTTTCTCTTGCACAAAAACTTATCAGTTCTGTGAAGTTGCTTCATGAGTCGGGCCTTGCTCATGGAGATTTGAAGCCGGATAATATTTTGATAACTGATACTAATAATGATGACCTCATCTTTCTTGATTTTTTTGACCTCGACCAGCATGGAAACCGCCTCTATAATACGGACTATTCTCCAGACGCGCAGCATGGCGCTTTTGGCAGAGATATTTATGCTACATACTGTATTATAGATGAGATTTTTAGCCGCTGTGGCGGCTATGCTCAGAAAATACGCGCAGAAATAAAGCGTGCTTTAGGTGACGATTCGCAAACAGTACCTATTTCCCTAACCCCACTTCAGGAAACAATTGATAGTGCGACAATGCTTGGTGGTGATATACCACCAGAAGCCATTACTTTTTATAACAATGGAATAAAAAGCGATGAAAGACCTGTAAGTGCATATACTGGAGAATTTTATATTGCATTAGATGACAGAAAATTTCCACATTTTAAATTGTTTATTACAGGGTCACATGAAAAATTAACTGTGCATGCATCAATGATAGAAGAGACTACCACAGTAACAAATGCATGGATATCCCCAGTTAGTCCCGCTGATGTTCTTCGCGAGTCGCGCAAAAAATATGTAAAAAAAATGCGCTGCAATTTGTTTTGGAATTCTGGAAAAGGTGACAATACACAATTTTTTCAAAAAATATTTGAGATATTTGACACACCTTCATCTAACGCACATCAAGAGCCCGTTCAATTACCTAAAAAAGAACCATGTTGTACAACAAATGTCGCTGAGATATGGGAATGCATTCATACTGAGGAATTTGAGCAGTATCCAAAGGTAAAAGTTGTTGATGGCGAAGAAAAACTTACAAACGGAACAATCTCTGTTGAAATAGAAGAAGACATCAACGACTTGGGGCTCGATACAAGTGATATGATTGAGGTAACCGATGGCGATCCGGATCACCCTTGGTTTTTTGGTGAGCTTGATTTGTCGAAAAGCAAGGCGAACACCCTTGTAATAAAAAAAGTAGGCAGAAAGAAAATTCGCAAGAACGATTCCCTCCAGTTGCGGGAGCAACGTTCCGCAGTCAGTTGGAGACGAAGGCGCGAGGCGTTAGACCGAATCTTGCGTAATGAAGCATTAATCCCAGATCTTCTTTCCATGTTCAGTTCTTCCGGTGTGAAGTTACGGCGAGAACTTGCTCCGCTTCCTGAACCGTCTCCCGAACTGTGGGCAATTTATGAGCGCAAGTTGGACCCCTCCAAGCTTGCAGCGTTCAAGCATGTCTTATCCGGACAATTGAATGTCATCATGGGGCCTCCCGGAACAGGCAAGACCACGTTGCTATCCTATCTTTTGGATTATTTGGGCCGACTCCATGAAGTAAATCGCGTTTTACTTGTCTCACAGTCACATATTGCTGTAAATGAGGTCGCTACCCGGACAAAGCAGGTGATGCTTGCCGTGAACGAGGAGCTAGGCGAAAGCAATCTACAAATAACACAGCAGATGGTTCGCCTTGGAGATCGTGACAGGGTGAATGAGTCGCTTTTGGATGTCCATATTGACGCCCTTCAGAGTCAGTATCGGACAGCATTCCTTCGTGATGTGGAGAATCGTCTTGCAGTACTTGCAAAACGGTTAATGTTGCCCTCTGACTTTGTGCTTCAGGCGGCTTCACTATATAGAAATGTTGTAAGCGAACTGCATCAGTATAGTCAGTTAAGAACCAATACAGAACAAATCGATGACGTAGATATTCAAACAATACAAAAGCGAAAAGAAAGGCTTTACAAAATACTCTACAATAAATTTGCGGAATGCACTGACAATCCAGAAGCGATTTTTGCTGAACAGGACATGCAAAAGGCACTCTTGGAATCCATTGCATTACGCAATGGCATTAACAATCCACGTCAAATATCAAAACTAAACGCGATTCTTACTGTAACATATCAATGGTATCAACGATTGAGCGCTGACTCAGAAGGTTTTGCAGGGTTTATGGCTCGAACCCGCAGTCTTGTTATTGGAACCCTCGTGGGCATTGGTAAATCGGCTTATGACATTGCAAGCCATCGTTATGATGTGGCTATTATCGATGAGGCTGGGCGCGCCTCAGCGAGCGAGCTTGCAATGGCCATGCAGTCTGCGCACCGCGTTATTTTGGTTGGAGACCACCGCCAGCTACCACCGCATTATGGTATTGATATTGTTGAACAGGTTGCGAAAAAGTTAAGAATGAATGCTCTTGAAGTTGCAAAAACTGACTTTGAGAGGGCTTATGAGCAGAACAACGGAGTGATGCTTGACACGCAATACCGCATGCAGGAACCGATTTGCACACTGGTTTCTGAAATATTTTATGACGGGAAACTAAGAACTGGTATCCCTAGAGAAGTATATTTGGGTACGCAATCACCCTGGAATGTGGCTGTTTGTTGGTTAGACACCAGCCTACTCAATATTTCTGAATCCCGACTTGGAACAAGTGTGGTGAACAACGCGGAAATTGAGATAATTTGTACCCAACTAAAAACACTTACAAATGACGCTGGCTCCATGCGCAAACTCAGAGAGTGGGCCGCCGAAGGCATGTCGCTT
>JAJDJN010000109.1 GCA_030267245.1 Desulfovibrio sp. OttesenSCG-928-A18 | reverse complement strand
TCGTCACCCTTGCCGCCCTCGGCGGGATCCGCTTCAGCGGCGGCCTCCTCGGCCTTTTTCGGCGGCACTTTTTTGACCAGCGCGTGGCTGTAGATCTCGTCCATGCCCTTGTCCGCCAGCAACCTGTCCCTCAGGGCGAAGAGCAGATTGTTGCGGGTGTAATAGTCCTTGAGTTCGTTATAATCCTGCCGGCTCTGCATGGCCATGCGCCGAAGCTGCAGATCCACTTCCTGCTCGGAAACCACAAGTTCCTTCTTGCGGGCCACGGTGAGCAGAAATATATGCGCCCTGGCGCGGCGTTCGGCTTCCGGCTTGGCTTCTTCACGCAGCAGGGCTTCGGTCTTGCCGAGAACGTTCAGGCCCTTGCCCTGCCGCTCGAGCTTGTCCTGCAGATCGCCGAGGATCATGTTGATGTGGCTTTCAACCATGCTTTCGGGCAGCGGAAAGTCCACAAGCTTGAGCAGGCCGTCCAGCAAAGAGGCCTGGGCGGAGGACTTGTTCAACTCTTCCCTGCTTTGCATGTAGGACTGGCGCACGCTGTCCCGCAGCTTTTCCAGGTTCTCAAAACCACCCGCCTTCTGGGCAAAGGCGTCATCAAGCTCGGGCAGTTTCTTTTCCTTGATGGCATGCAGTTTGGCCTTCATTGTCACCGTGCGCCCGGCGAATTCGGTATTGAAAAAATCCGCTGGAAAGGACACCGGACCTTCCTTTTCCTCGCCGCTTTTCATGCTTTTTACAAGCGCTTCAAAGTCCGGCAGGGTCTGCCCTTCGCCAAGGGTGAGCTGAAAATCCGTGGCGCTGATGCCGGCAATGGCCTGGCCCGCATCGTCAAAAGCCTCGAAGTCGATCACTGCTATTTCGCCGTCCACGGGCTCGCGCGCTTCGCCAATAGTAATGATTTCAGCCATGTTCGAACGGACTCGATCGACCACCGCGCTGATTTCATCCTCGTTGACCACGGCCTCTTCCTGGTCCACCTCGAAGCCTTCATAGTCGGGCAGTTCAAATTCGGGCATCACGTCAAAGGAGATGCTGTACACGTACTCTTTGCCCCGTTCCAGATCGCCGCCGTCAAAATCAATGCGCGACACCGGGTTCAGCTTGCCCTCGGTGATGATTTCGTTAATATGCACATTGACCAGATCCGTGGTCGCTTCCTTTGATATTTCAGCCTGAAAGCGCTTTTCGATGATGCTTGCGGGCACTTTGCCTTTCCTGAATCCGTCCATGGTGACCGAGGTGCGGTACAGGGCAATTGTTGCCGCAAGGGCGGCATCGGCTTCTTCCGCCGGGACCGTGACGGTGATCTTCTTCTTAACCGGGGAAAGGTCTTCTGTTACGTACTGCATGAGTATGAAGGCTCCTTGACTGGAATTTACAAAGTCTGGTGCGAGAGGGGGGATTTGAACCCCCACGCCGGAGCGCTGGATCCTAAATCCAGTGCGTCTACCAATTCCGCCACTCTCGCAAGCTGCGAGCCGTCGGCGCGCGTGATGCAAACGGGCGGGTAACGTTAGCCTTCTTGATACCGGCTGTCAAATGATTCCCGGCGAATGATCGCCGGCGGCGCGGGCGAGTATGGCCAGCGCCCGATGCCTGTAAGTATGCCGCTCCAGGATATGAGCCTGCCAGTCCCGCAGCAGCGCTGGGCGCGCATGGCCCTTTTCAAGCGTCGCGGCGAGCGGGCCGATGTCCTCGGGCCGCGCAAAGGTCACGGGCCGCGTAAGCTCGGGGGGGAACAGAGCCAGACCGGGCGTTGCGTCACTCAGGCAAAATCCCCCTGAGAGCCAGACGTCAAAATGGCGCTGATTGAGCCCCCTCGGCAATTGCAGGCTGGTCAGGGCAAGGCTGTAACGCGCGGCCCGGTACACAGCCGGCAGTTGCGCGTAATAATCAATGGGCTGGCGCAGCCGCGCCCCGGCGGGCAGCATGGAGGCCCAGGCCGCATCCCCGAAAATATCCAGCCCCGGCGCCGCTTGCCCTTCTTGTTCCGGGCCTGGTCCTGAGCCCGGCCCTTGGCCGCCAGGCTCGCGCCCCGCCAGGGCCGCTGCCGCAAGACAGGAGCGCCGCCATACAAGGTTGCTCTCTTCGGCGCCAAAAGCCGGAGCGCGGGCGTTTTTTCCCGGCCAGAAGCGAAGGGGGTCGCAAGTCATGGCCCGCTCCCACCAGAAGAGATCCGGGCGTTCTCCCTGGCGCAGCATGAGCTTTGCGCGCGCCATCAAATCCGGGTCCACCGTCTGTTTGGCAAAAAAAACGCTTTTTCCGGGAAAGGCGCTTCGCCCGACAAAAACAAAAGGGGCCAGATCTTCAGGAGCAGGAAAGCGATCCGGACTGTCCTTGCGGCGAGCGGCAAAAAGTTCGGGGCAGCCGGCCAGGGGAAGAAAAAACACCCGTTCCGCGCCCGTGGCCCGCAGCGGAGCCACAAAGCCGGGGTCGCTCACAAAAAGGAGCAGGCTTTTCCAGCGGGGATCGCGTACCCCGGACAGGACGTTCCAGGGATTGTCCACGAACCAGACCGCGATATCGCCGCCAAGGTCGCGCACATGCTCCAGAAGCGGGCGCAGGGGGGACAGCCCCGCGAAATTCACGCTGCACACGAGGCACGGGTGCTGTGCCGCTATTGACTCACAAGCCCTTGCGGGCGATTCTCCGTTTCGGCCCGTTCTGTTTTTGCCGCTCTGACGCGCTGGCTCGGCATGCTTTTGGCCATGGCCCGCATGCAAAGACAGCGCGGCGGGATCAACGCGGCTGACGCTCAGCCCGAGGGCGGCAAAGGCCATGGCCAGTTCCAGGCGCAACAGTTCCCTGCCGCTGTCAGGGATAAGGATATGCCGGGGCTGCTGTTTCATGCGGCTGAGTAGCGAACTGCGCCAGTTATATTCGCCTGCGGCGGCCAAAGAGGCGGCGCCTTTGGGGGAAGCCGCCCAAAGGGCGGCGCCCTTCACTTCCGGGGGAAAGGCTTTTAGCCAAGCTGCTTAACCCTCTCGAGGTCACTCGGGGAAAGACGGGAAACGGCTTGGCGAAAAAACGAAAATAAGGTAATTTATACACTCACCCACGCAGGCTGTCATGAAAAAATACCGCGACCACTATTTTCTCAGGGCCAAACAGGAGCAATATCCCGCGCGTTCGGTATATAAACTCAAGGAGATCGACAAGCGCTTCCGCATTTTCAAAAAAAACATGCGCGTGCTTGATCTCGGGGCCGCGCCCGGCTCCTGGTCCCTGGGGGCGGCGGAAAAAATCGGTCCTGACGGCTTTATCCTGGCTGCGGACATCCAGACAACGGACACGCCTTTTCCTGAAAGCGTGCTCTTTTGCAAAGAGGACGTTTTCAACCGCAGCCCGGCCTTTGAAAAGCTGCTGCGGGAGAAGGGCCCGTTTCACGTGGTCATGTCCGACATGGCCCCGAGCACGACCGGACACAGGGGCACGGACCAGGCCCGCTCCGCCGCGCTTTACGAAGAGGCCCTTGCCCTGGCCCTTACTTGTCTGATAAAGGGTGGCAGCTTTGTGGTCAAGGTCTTCATGGGGCCGGATCTCAAAGCTTTTGCCGATAGCCTGCGCGCGCACTTCACTGTGGTGCGTTCCTTCAAACCCGCCAGTTCCCGTTCAGAAAGCATGGAAACCTTCTACATCGCCCTCGGCTTTCGCCCCCTTCCCCTGCCCGACCCGGGCAGCGCGGCCCCTTTGCAACGGTGATCCCCCGTTTCGCATACGAGCGGTTCATATATTTAAGGCCCAGGCCGGCGCGGAACAGCGTCCGGCCCAGGCCCCTACAACCCTCACATATTCCCGGGCGTCAGGCCCGGATACAGCATGGAGAGCCCCCTCATGGCAGGTCATAGTAAATGGAAGAATATCCAGCACCGGAAAGGACGCCAGGATGCCAAGCGCAGCAAGGAATTCACGCGCGCGGCCAAAGAAATCATCATCGCCGCCAGGGGCGGAGGCAACCCGGACTATAACCCGCGCCTGCGCTCGGCCATTGCCTTTGCCAAAAGCGTCAGCCTGCCCAAGGACCGCATTGAATCCGCCATTCGCAAAGGCACGGGCGAGGAGGCGGGGGGCGATATTTTTGAGATAACTTACGAAGGCTATGGCCCCGGCGGCATCGCCATCCTGGTGGAAGTGGCCACGGACAACCGCAACCGCACGGTGGCCGAAGTGCGGCATATTTTTACCAAGCACGGCGGTTCCATGGGCGAACTTGGCTCGGTGAACTGGATGTTCACGCAAAAAGGCGTGCTCACCTTTGAAAAAACCCGTTATACCGAAGATGCCCTCATGGAAATCGGCCTGGAATACGGGGCCGAAGATATCGTGGACGAAGGGGATTTCTGGGAAGTGCATTCGGAGCCGGGCAACTTTGATTCCCTGCGCCAGGCTTATGAAGACGCGGGCATCGAGGCCGAAAGCGCGGAAATATCCATGCTGCCCCAGAACACCATCAGCATTGACGTTGAAACGGGCCGAAAAATCCTGCGCCTTGTCGAAGCCATGGAAGACAACGACGATGTGCAGCAGGTGCACGCCAACTTTGATCTGCCCGATGAACTGCTGGCTGAAATGGAATGACATGCATCGCGCGCGGTACCACGCGGGCCGGAGCCGGCGGCCCCTTCTCCGCCCGGGGCGGCTGCCGGCCAGGAACCGGCTCTGGCCGGCACGCTGGCGGGGGTGACGACTCGTGAGCGCTTCTTTGACCGTGCTCGGCATTGACCCCGGCTCCCAATGCACCGGCTGGGGGCTGGTGCATGAGCGCTCGGGCGTGCTCTCCCTTGTGGACTGCGGGGCGGTGCGCCCAAAAGGGCAGGCCTTTTCCGAGCGGCTTGGCTATCTGTTCAGGGAACTCGGCGAAATAGTATCCAGGCACAAACCGGATGAAGCGGCCATTGAAAATATCTTCACGCACAAGAACGTGCTTTCGGCCCTCAAGCTTGGGCAGGCGCGGGGGGTGGCTGTTGCCGCCTGCGCGGCGCATGGCGTGCCGGTATCGGACTACGAGCCGACCCAGATCAAAAAGACCCTGGTGGGCGCAGGCCGGGCCGAAAAGTCCCAGGTGAGCTACATGGTGGCGCGGTTGCTCGGGCAAAAGGCGGACTGGGCCCTGGACACCGGCGACGCCCTGGCCTGCGCCATATGCCATCTGAACATGCGCAGGCTGTCACGGCTTGCCGGAGGACAGTCATGAGTGATGAAAAAGAACAGGCAAGTCCGGACAAGGGAGCTGAAGCCGCGCAGGAATCGGGCAATGCCGGCTGCGATCCCCTGCGCAACTTTGCCGGGCGTTCGCGCCTGGACCGGATTGCGGATTTTCTCTTTGAAGCCGGGATGCTGCGCAAAACCCCGCGCACAGGCTACCAGTTTCTCGGCAGCGGTGCGGAGAACGTGGCGGAGCACAGCTTTCGCGTTGCCCTGATCGCATATGTCCTTGCCAGCCTGTGCGACGCCGATCCCATGCGCGCGGCCATGCTCGGGCTGATTCACGACTTTCACGAAGCGCGCACCGGCGACTTCAACTATGTGAACAGCATTTACAACAGCAGCAAGCAGCGTCTGGCCATGCAGCACGCCCTCAAGGGCACAGGGCTGAGCGGCGCGCTGCTGCCCCTTTGGGACGAGCAGAACGGGGAAGAAAGCCTGGAGGCCCTGCTTGCCGCTGACGCCGACCAGTTGGACCTCATCCTGAACCTTGTGGAGGAGCGGGACCTGGGCAACCCCTATGCCCGGGCATGGCTGGAAGCGGCCCTTGGCCGCATGCGCACCGACACGGGCAGGGAACTGGCCGCGCGCATCACGGCCTCGGACCACACCGACTGGTGGTTCAAAGGCCCGGACCCCAAGTGGTGGATAAAAAAAGATAAAGGGAGCTGATCAGGGGCTGTCTCCAAGCCGGGCTTATTCCGGCGCGGCGATATCCGCCCGCAAAAGGCGGCTGCGTCTGACTCCGCCCAAGCCCGCCTGCGCGCCCGGCTCCCGCCGCCCGGCTTCATCCGGCCCCTCCTCCGCGCCAGCAGCGCCAAGGGCCGGGCCGATGGGCAGAAGCAGGGAGAAACAGGTTCCAGAACTCGGGGAGGAGAACACCTCAATATCCCCACCATGTTCTTCAAGCACGCTCTTGGCAATGGGCAGGCCGAGGCCGGTGCCCTGTTCCTTGGTGCTGAAAAAGGGCGTGAAGATATCCGGAAGCAGGGAATCGGCTATGCCGGGCCCGGAGTCCCGCACCTGAATGCAGGCGAAAAGAGCACCCGGTTCTCTGCGCACCAGACTTTCCTCGATGCTCAGGTTGCCGGAGTATTCCATGGCCTCGCAGGCGTTGAGCAGAATATTGAGCAGGGCTTCGCGCATCTGCTCCGGATCGGCCTGCACCTTGGGCAGGGGCGCGGAGCGCCGGATTGAAAGGCTGACGGGAAACACGGCCAGGCGGCTTTCCAGCAGGCGCAGGGTCGCATCCACAATGTCGGAGGGAGAAAGCTCTTCCAGCTTCAGGGCCGGACGGCGTGAAAACTCCAGAAAATTGCTTACAATGCCGTCCACATGCCGGATGGCGTCCGCTATCACCGCAAAATCCTCCCGCCGTCTGTCATCCAGCGTCAGAGCGCGTTCAAGGGAAAACAGGCGCAGTTTCACCGAAGTCAGGGGATTGCGCACGCTGTGGGCAACCCCGGCGGCCAGTTTGCCCACCATGGCGAGTTTTTCCACATGGCGCAGGTTCCGGTTGCTTTCGTCCAGTTCCGCCTGGGTGCGGTCCACAGCTTCGCGCAACTCCCGCATTGTGGCCGCCACCTGCCCGAGCCCGGCGGCGGCCCGTTCGGACTGCACAAGTTCTTTGCGGATATTGTCCAGAGGCCGCAGAACTTCACGATAGATCATGCCCCAGAGCCATCCGGCCAGCAACAGCAGGGTCAGGGAGGCGCAAAGCACTACCCAGGCGAAGGTCTGCTTGAGGTCGGCCGGGGCGTAGCCCGCCATGTCCAGGACAATGGAAAGGACAAGCACGGTGGCCACAAGCATGATGGCGAGCAAAAACACGGCCAGCCGGGCGCCAAGGGTTTCCGGACCGGGCAGAAGACGCAAAAATGTGGAATACTGCATGAATGGCA